>JAUXVD010000022.1:7500-81625 GCA_030684575.1 Nitrospirota bacterium
ATCTGATTGGTGACCAAGATCACTTTCTGGCCTTTGGCGTAGCAGGTCTCTGTCATGGTCGATTATACATCCGGGTTTCTGCGGTAGTCATTTCACGGCGATGGCACGCGCAGTATGAGCGCCACCGCACTCGCTCAAAGCCTGTTAGGCTGGTTTAATGAAGCGATCCGCTGCCAGCACACTGTGGAGCGATTGTGTGACGGCGCGGCGATACGGTGCCTTCTGCCGCAACATAATGACGAGATCTTCATCGTCGATCAGGATAGACAAATCGTCTTCTGTTACGAGTTGGCGATCCGGTGCCCCGATGTTCATGCGATATTGCGTTTTTCCATCCGGGTTCCGGTTGGGGCCGGTGACAATCTCGGTAAGCCCATCGATAAATCCAATGTGTCCTTCATGACGATGTTTGACCTTTGTGCCATCGGGAATACGGACCCAGGCCTTGGCTGTTCGTGGCTGCGCAGGTTTTACGGTATTCATAGTCATGGTCTCTCCCTGTAATCCGATATGGAGTGAAGAAAAACTGCCGGTCTTTTCATCGTGCATCCCACGGTATGGAAATGTCATCGATGCGCGTTGTTCCGGCGAACGGTCTCGAATTAAGCACGAAATGAGTCAGCACGGCGTTGACGGAGAGACGGCGGAGATAGTTCACACGACCGTTCACGGGCGTCGTCAACAGGGAAGGAATAAGAATATTCTTCGTTCAACATAGGCACTGTTACTGTACCATAGGCGGCTCTGGCATAGCTAATAATGGAGGGAATATCTTCGGTCTTACATGGGACATGTGTGCCGTCGTTCTGTGTTCATTCTTGTTCATACCGCCAGGGACAGGCCCATCTGTACCTGCGATTCTCCCCATCCGTTTTTGATCAGTTGGGGTGATATGATGGCGTTCGTTGATCGAAGGCGTGCTCATCCATCTTCTTACGAAGGGATATTAGCGATGACGTTGACTCGTTGCACGATCGGAATTGTGTTGGGTGTCGTGTTGTCTGCCGGGTTCGGCTACGCGGCAGACCCGGCCGAGGTGGAATCGTTTGTGAAAGCCAGGATTGAGATCGGCGAGATGATGACGAGTTATTTTCAAGGCGGGGAGCGATTCAAGGAGGGACAGCGTCCGTCGCCAGAGCAGATGAAGGAAATGGGCGCGGACATCAATGCAAAGCTCAGCACGCTCTTGGCGAAGCATCACCTGTCGATTGAAGAGTATCGGAAGCGCAGCCCGGATGTTTTTGCGGATGAGGCGTCCGTCAAAGCCTACCTTAACGAGCATCAGGACTTAAAGGCTCGTTATGACGCGCTCCCGCTGGATCGAATGGGCCGCGGCAGCAGTGGGCGTGGGTATTAGTGAGACGCAGCAGGGGGACGTAGGTGGTTCTTGCTGCACGGGCTTCCGCTTTTTAATCGAGAATCATGATGCAGTGCTTGTCTCTGTGACCTCTCACGGTCGACGTTGCCCTGTTCTATCTGCGAGCGATGAGGGGTGAGTTTTCTGTTGCTACATTGGAACCTGGGATGATCGTCAACGAGACCGACTCGGCTGATATTCCCACTCCCACTGGGCCTATGCGTACGTAGCTCTTTCGGCCAGCGGCTGAGGGGCGGTATCCTGGCCTTGTGCTGTATTCAGAGACCTTCCAAGTGACGGGGCCCATCCGGTGAACAGCCGTGATGTTGGCGAGCCATGGATTTGTGGTGGCGGTTCCCGAGATCTACCACGAACTGGAGCCGGCCAGCACGGTGCTGGCCTACGATGAGGCGGGCGCCGAGCGCGAGAATCGGCACAAGATGACCAAGATATTGTCGAGCTACGATGGCGATGCGCGTGCAGTGCTGGACTATCTGAAATCCTCCTCGCATTGCACGGGCAAGCTGGGGGTTATGGGACTGTGCATTGGAGGACATTTAGCGTTTCGCGCGGCCATGCAGGCTGACGTGCTAGCGACCACCTGTTGCTACGCAACGGACATTCACAAGCGCAGTTTGGGCAAGGGCATGTACGACAACAGCCTGGGCCGGATCGGCGAGGTCACAGGTGAGTTGCTGATGATATGGGGCAGGCAGGACCCTCACATTCCTCGGGAGGGTCCTGCGCTGCTTTACAACGTGTTGAGTGAGCCGGTATGCGTTTCCAGGGCATGAGTTCAATGCCGCGCATGCCTTTCTTCGCGACGAAGGTCCTCGCTACGATCCGGCTGCAGCCAAAATCTGTTACGACATGGTTCTGGAGCTCTTCACTCGCAAACTGGGAGAAGGCGATCGGAGCACGTCTAGAGCTTCGTTCTAAATAACCCCGTATCGGGCTAGGGTTGGGCTCCTTTGAGGGTTTGGTTCCTCGTCTCGCGTATGCCTATGTATCTTTATCTGCTCCTGCTGACCGCATCAGCCATCCATCAGAAATGCGTGCTCCTAGAACTTCCACCGTCGAAGTCAGACTGCTTCCTGTGGTAGTCTCGTGGCAGATGAGACTACATCACGAGGGGATGTTGTTGTGAAGCAGGGTTATCGCTTGATTATTGTCGATAAAGACGGTGTGTTGGTCTCTGAGTTCCAACTCACGGAGCGCGCGCTGGCCCAGCCAGAGGCTTTTGTTGAGGGGATTAAAGACTCCATTGATGGTATCGAAGAAGAGGAGTCATAAGGGGACGGCGCTGCGTACGTGATTCATGTGCATGGTGCTCAGGAATGTCCTTCTCATCGAGAGCCACGGGAGTGTTTCGTATCATGGCAACGATTCTGATCATCGATGATGAAGAGTCCATCCGTATTCTTCTCCGTTCCGCTCTGGAAGCGGCAGGGCATGAGGTTACGGAGGCTGCCAACGGCCGCCAGGGGCTTGAGTTGTACCGTCGGAAACCAACGGACTTGGTCATCACAGACATCCTCATGCCCGAGTTGAACGGGCTGGACATGCTTCTGGAGCTGACACGTGAATTCCTCAACGCCAAGGTGGTCGCCATCTCAGGTGCGGGAGGGGAAAAGAACGTGTTAGATGTCGCTAAGCTTCTCGGGGCACGACAGACGTTTCGGAAACCGTTTAGCATGCCTCAGCTGCTCGGTGCCGTGCGATACGAATTAGATCATTAGCATAGTTGAAACCGTCTCGCTTCTCTCGCGTCAGGGGCCATGATCTGTGGCGCTGGTGGAACGCCCTGACATCCTGTTAATAGCGCTTGACCAGGCTCTCTATGGCGTCTAGCATAGGGCTGTGCTGGGTTGAGCCTCGCTGACTGTTCTATCCCTCGCGCTAGTTCTGTCCTTCCCGCGCGTCCGATCCCCCAGTCTCCGCCGCTCCTGGTTCAACATATTTGTAGTGTGCTGTGGCTATCGTGTGTGCACCAGGACCGAAGCAGATCGGTTTGTTGGGGACACATGATGACATAGAGGAGCAGCAGGCCTCGAATAATATTTAAAGGAGAGACATCATGACACCGGAAGAACAGATTGTGAAAATGAAGAAGGCGATCACGCAGGCCGTGAAGGTGATGGGTGATCGGTTTGGATCGACTGAAGAAGATGTTACGAGGGCGATTGATGAGCTGAAGGCGTCCATGCAGACGGCGCCGGCCGCAGTAGTTCCGCCACTTCAGAGTGCGGCTGCCGTGTCCGCCGGAGTGTAGTGCGCGCATTTTTAGATTGTGCGGCATAATCGAAATGCCTCCTGTGACTGCGTCGCCACGTAATCAGCCTGCCGGTCATGGGAGGGTTCTCTTCCCGTAGTCGCACTGGATCATATGTTATCGCCGTAGATGCCTGCTTGATTGCAGCACCTATTCACCAAGAAAGAGTACAGCCATCATGTCGGACGATGCCAAAGATAAGAAGGTTCCTGTCCCAGCCAAGCCGTCCAGCACTCCCATACGAAAAGTTATCGATGGCGATCTTACCTGCACTGAGTCCCAGATTGAGGACCTACTCTCTGAAGGCGAGTCCAGTAAACCGCTGAGCAAGAGCGACAAGGGCCTCCATGTGAAACGCCAGCCAAAATCCTCGTAGGTTTCCCGTTGGTCTCAGGGGTGAGGTGCGGCGCCTATTCTCCTGAACCTGCCGAATCCAGGGTAACGTCTCTTTTTTCACGGCCCTCCAGAGTAATCCTGCGAAGTGTTTCTGCTGAAAAGCTTGGCTGCGCTGGGCGGTCGCGGTTGACACTTCGTGAAACGGATGGTGGTTCAGGTCGGGGCATCTTGGGCATCTGGGCCGACATTACGAGAGGGGAAGAGCTCCATGAGTGAACGTACAGCTGATGTGAGTGCCCGGTGGCCTCTCCCTCCCGACGACTATTGGTCCACTCCCTTTGCTGAGTCGTTATTGCAGCATGTAGATCTTCGTCCAGGGCTGTCCATTCTCGACATTGCTTCCGGGCATGGGATCCCTGCGTTCTATTTGGCCGAGCAGGTGGGGCTCACCGGGAACGTCTTGGCTGTCGATCTCAGTGGACGCCAAGTGGAGAGCGCGCGAGTCATCCAAGGCAAACATCTTCCGTGGCTACGGTTTGAGTGTCAGGACATGCGTGCCTTGCCTTCGCACTTGCCCTGTTTCGATCGCATTACGGGCAACCTGTCCGTCATGTTTTTCCGCCCGAACCGTTTCGATGTCCTCCAGGGATTACTGGAGCATCTCAAGCCTGGAGGTCAGCTGGTGCTGACGTTTCCTTCGCTAGGCACGTTTGATTCACTCTGGCGTCGGATCGACCAAGAGATGGCTGTTGGTGGACTCTTGGCTGAGCGTCGTCGGCTTGAGGCCTATCTTGCTGAACGTCCGTCGGCCGAAGACGTTCGTGGTTGGCTGGAGCGGCTGCATCTGACGCGCATGACGGTGGCTGAGTATCCTTTGGAAGTGGCAACTGGAGCGGGCCAGTCGTTTCTTCAACATCCGCTACTTCGTGGTGGATTTCTTGATGATGCGTACGAATGTTTTGATGATCAGAAATTGGCGAATGAAGTCATGACAAGGGTGTCTGAAGATGTGGAAAGCTTCACGCCACTCATTGCGCAGCGATGTGTGTTGTCCGGCTGGAAGTCTTAGCAGGATGGCTCTTTGAGCATTACGCAGGAATATGCTGCACGTATGCCACTGGTGTGGGACACCGGAACTCTGCTGTGCCGTAATGGTATCTCGTAACCTGAAAGGTTGGTAGTGCGTGGTTATTTGTCTGAGGCGTTTTGGCTAAAACTGATATCCAAGCTCTATGATATATATGTCTACGCCAAGGCTGGAGGAGCCGTATAGGCCGGCATCGGAGAAGTGTTGGACCCGAAAGCCGGCACAGTTCTGAGTGAATGGATTGATTTGCCCTCCCGCCTTCACCGCAAGTGTAATCTGGGTGATTGCATAGAATGGCCGGCATCAAAGAGAGCACGTTCTTACTCCCGCATAGATGTGACAGTGTGCAGGCAAGACAGCTGCCGCATTCAAGAGGCCCGCGCATATAATCGATCTGAAGCTGCGACCTGTCATGGCCACTATAGGCCAAGTATTGTTTGCGGCGACGAGCTGAATGTGTTGTTGGAGGAACAGGGTGTGAGTGAATGGGCAATAACATGAAGGGGCGCTTCATGAGAAGCGCCCCTTCTATAGTAGCTGCTGGTAAGCGCTTCGTTAGAAGCGGCTGCGACCGCCGCGATCGCCACCGCCGCCACCGCCGCCAAAACGACCACCGCCACCACCGCTACCGCCGCCGGTACGTGGTTCTTGTGGCTTGGCTTCATTGACAGTCAGGGGACGTCCGTCCATCTGTGAGCCGTTCAACGCCGCAATCGCGGCCTTGGCTTCTTCTTGTGTGGCCATCTCGACGAAGCCGAAGCCTCGTGATTGCCCGGTGAACTTGTCCGTGATCACGCGCGCAGACTCGACGGTGCCATGCGCGGCAAAGAGGGTGGTGAGCTGTGATTCAGTTGCCGCATACGGCAACCCGCCGACATAAAGTTTTGAACCCATGGGGGTTCCTCCTTCTGAAATTGATATTGTCTGCGACTCGAGAACGAATACACGAGGGGAAGGAACGGGCCGAAGACGCGAACGATGGAGCGGCTTGGGTCGAACTTCCGATCAGATTCTCGGCAACAACAATATCGGTGATGGGCCGTTCTATTTGCTGTTTCATGCGAGGCCCGCCGCATGAAACAGGAGCACCTTAACAGAGACGCACGTGAAAAGCTATAGCCGCTATTTCTTCAGCGCGGTGGGGACCTGTGCAGTGGGGAGTGGCGAGCGAGGGCCGGGTCGAGCGATTCAGTTGGCGGTGCTATACATCTGCGTTTCCGGTTGGGCCGGGGCCGGGCCAAATGAGGTAGGGCGGCTTTTTCATCGTCTCAGCCGAGCGCGGGTAGAGGCGCTGGGCATGGTTGTAGGCGTCTTCTTGCGCCACGAGGCAGGTGGCTGCGGCGAGATGGTTGGAGACGACGCGGAAGGCTCCTCGATCATCGGCTTCGATGGTCGCCATGTAGAGGGCACAGGAGAAATTGCCCTCTTTTGAACAGGCTGTGCTGATCAAGAGGTGTGACCCATCGGGAAAGGTCATGATCGGGTCTAAGTTCGTACGGCCCATGGTGATTCCTTCTCCAAGATATGTGCGAGGTTAAGCTGGTTGGTTTGCATAGGGAGTCACGTATAGCCTGAGGAGGTGTCCCTCCCATTCGGTGCCTTCAAGGGCCACCACGGCGCTCAATGCCTGTTCACCGGACCCCATTTCGACGAATCCGTATCCGGCGGACTTTCCTGTATGTTTGAACCGGACCACATAGGCTCTGGCAACCAGTCCATAGGAAGCGAACAGCCCGCGTAGCTCGCAGTCTGAGACCTTGTCCGGGAGTCCTCCCACGTATAGGACTCGTTTCCCCATCGAGATTTCCTTCGTGACGTATTAGGTTGTCCGAGTGAGCGAGTCTTCGACGTACGAGCCTGTCCGCAGCGATGTCGCAAGTCCTAGTGAGTAGAGTCCGAGGATGAGCCATTTCGAGGGATCAAAGTGGTACCAGCGATGGCCGTTTCGGTAGTCGGTCGGATACATATGATGGTAGTTATGGTACCCCTCGCCAAACGTCACAAGAGACACGAGCCAGCTGTCTCGGCTGGAGTCAGACGTGCCGTGTGGCTGCCGTCCCCACAGATGGCAGACGGAATTAATGCAAAACGTGGAGTTGAGCACGGCAAACGTTCGTCCCACACCGGCGAGGAGAAAACAGCCGATGCCGCCCATGATGCCGTTGTGGAGGAAACCGATGAGAAATGTGCCGGCCAAACCCGTAAGGACCAGAAGCGGGTAATGTTGGTGTTGCCAGATCGCAACGGGATCGTTCGCGACGCGCGTCGCATATTTTGGGTCGGCATATTGATCAGGGGTAAAGAGCCATCCGCAGTGGCTATGCCAGAATCCCAGTTGTGCGTTGTACGGATCTTTGACCTCGTCGCAATGTGCGTGATGTCGCAGATGATCGGATGCCCATTTGATAGCGGAGTTTTGCAATGCCCAAGCACCCGCGATTAACAGTGTGCCCTTAACCCAGTTCGGGCAGTCGAAGCTTCGGTGGGCCATCAGCCGATGGTAGCCGACCGTGATGCCCAGCCCACTGGCAACATAGAGGAGTCCAAAGAGCGACCAGTCCAGCCAGCTATAGTGATAAACGTATCCATAGAGCGGAACTCCGATCATGGCACCTATGGCAATGGCGCAAAACAATATGATCGTCCAGACCTTGTTGTAGCGTCGGCTGATCGCAATCGGAAGTCCTGTCGATGTCATAGCGATCGTGGGTGGACGTGGAGTCGCGCGTTGAGGGGCTGTCTGGCTCATAAGGTCTCTTCGTTTCGGGGGATGCGTACTGCGGCCTCAGGCCGATAGTATACGCGGCATTTTTACTCATTCAAGGGCCGTGCGGTCCTGTGGTCGTCTGCCGATCGTACGGCTCGAACAGAGATGAGTACGGCACGGACTGGTCCAGTTGTTCGATCTCTTTGATGAGATCTGTATGCAGGGCAGGGCGGAAACTAGAGCATCGATCGCGCAGGATCTAGGGGGAGGGAGTCATGGCGCGAGGGATAGAGTAGTGACCGAGCTTGAACCTGTTTCAAGATAACACAGTTCATTGAGGATAGCGACCGATCTGTTCTATTGTGCCATGATTCGTATCTCTCAGCATTGGAAGTCCCGGCTAAATTCATGAGAGACTTTGCCGAGCCCTTTGATCTTTCGAGAGAGTTGACGCTGGAATGGGCTTGCTGTACGATGAATGTACATCGTAGTCGCAGTGTCCGGCGGTACGACTGTATACACCATAACGGACTTCGCGATCGCATCGCGACCAGGTCCTGTCGGAGTTGATCCCTTTCTGGTTTCTCTCCCCTCGGCTCTCTGATCCCGTCTTAATGCGATCACACTGAAAGGATAGTGCAGTGGATACCTCTGTTCACACGAGTTTTCACACCCTTGGTTTGTCCGAGCCGCTTCTGCGTGATTTAACGGCAGCCGGGTTGTTGGTTCCTACTCCCATTCAAGCCCAGGCCATTCCCCCAGCTCTTGAGGGCCGTGACGTGATCGGGTGCGCACAAACCGGTACGGGGAAGACGGCGGCATTTGTGGTGCCAATGATCGAGCGCCTCGCAGTCCTGCCAAAAGGTCATCCCCAGGCATTGATTCTCGCGCCAACGAGAGAGTTGGCGCTGCAGATTTTTGGCTCAATCGAGAAGCTCGGTCGTAGCCACAATATCTCTGCCACGGTTATCGTCGGTGGGAGCGACATGCAGGCGCAGATTCGAGGGCTGCGTCAGCGGCCCGATATCCTGGTTGCCACGCCGGGCCGTTTGCTGGATCATATGTGGAACGGGACGGTCAATATGGCCCCCATTAAGATCCTGGTGCTTGATGAGGCCGATCGAATGCTTGATATGGGCTTTGCTCCACAGATCAATCAGATCCTTGACGCGCTCCCGTTGGAGCGGCAGACGTTACTTTTCTCCGCCACGCTTCCGACGGACGTGACTCGCTTGGTTCAGGCGAGCTTGAAGGATGCCGTTCGTGTGATGGTGACGCCGCATTCGACGACGGCAGAGGGTGTGACCCAGGCGGTGCATTATACATCGCCCCAGGAGAAGACCAATCTGTTGGTGTCGTTGTTAGGGGTGGAACGAGGGACCGTTCTCGTATTTGCCAGGACAAAGAGTCGGGTCGATCGACTCGGGCAAACGCTTGAACAGGCGGGTCACCGCGTTGCGGTAATCCATGGAGACCGAACGCTGCCTCAGCGCCTTCGTGCTCTCGATGGATTTAAGCGAGGACAGGTCAGAATCCTTGTCGCGACGGATGTGGCAGCCCGTGGGATTGATGTGGCGAATATCGGTCACGTGGTGAATTACGATTTGCCCAACTCGCCGGAGGACTACATTCATCGTATCGGGCGGACAGCCAGGATGAAGATGACCGGGCGAGCGACTAGTTTTGTGACCGCCGATGATCGCGATCAATTGCGCGCGATTGAAACGTTGTTAGGTCATGCGGTACCGCTTGCAGGGGGAAGTCCTGGCCCTAGTGATCGTGCGCATTCGAGAGTGGGAGCTGATCGTTCAAGAGGTGATCGTCAGCGTTGGGCTCGTCCAGGTGAGGACCGACGTCAGCAGCAGGCTGGTCCTGTCGTGCCAGAGGGAAGCTAGGTTTCGCAGGGCAGCGTCGAGCAAGAGGGATTATGGCAGCGCCGGTATTCCTTGATTGATATTATAGAGTGTAGTGGACATGAGGAGTGCCGTCGATGGGATGCCGAAATTGCTCGTCGGCTCTGACCTACGCTGGAGATCGTGATCGGACAGTAGCGATTAGGACGATGCGCAGATCCTGATAGATGAGAGTGACGTGGTACGAATGGTAAGGCCGAGGGGTGAGCATCGCTAGATAGTCACTGCAGGCGAGGGTAATATTTCCCGCTGATTGTTGTGTGCAGGCGGTGTAGGGCTGGAGTGATGTGATGCGCGAGGTGCGCAGTCACATCACTTCCTAATATAGCGGCTCTTGCGGCCCCCACTGGAGACCGGCCAAATCCGGATCTTCTCCTCCCTCTTCGGTAGAGGGGCGATCTGGCTTTTCAGTCTTGCGTTGCTCTCGTCTGGCGTCTTTATCGCGCCGCTGGACCTGTTTCGCTTTCTCGCGGTCTCGTTTTGCGATGGTCGTTTTTCCTGCTCGTCCGATGATGCCCTCCTTTGCGTGACGACTCGTCGTGATTCGTCAATCGCTTGCCGTTATGGTCTGGCCCCGTCTACGATGGCGACGGTTCCGTCGCTCCTCGGCGTCTCTTGCTGGTTGAGTCAGGAGCATGATTGGTAGTTTTTGCTTCGCGCTCAGCCGTACGCGAGCGAGTGCCCTGGCCGAATCCACGGCTAGCCATGTTTGATACTTGTTGGCGGATATCCTCCATGGAGGTCGTCAGGCTTGGATCGAGAGGACTTGGAAGGCCGAGTACCTCCCACCTAATTTTTGGTTTCCTTGTTGCCCTTGCGCGGTTCTTTCTCGTTTTGTCGGCTCGCCACCCAGTGGATAGCTTCATAGATGCTCCTTTATAGAACCTGGCATCTCCGGTTTGGACCGATGCTCGATGGAGATGAGGGGGTCGGATAGAAATGCTTCAATCACTTCGCCCATCGGTCTGCTCGGTATTTGCGCAGACCTTCAATGGAACGTAAGAGCAGCTCGTCCGAACTGAATCAAGCGCGCTGGGACGATCGAGTGAGATGGGGCCGCGCGAGACAAAAAACTGGCTCGTACGAACAGGCAGAATACCATGGGGTCTGGTGAGAGTCAAACCTGGTATTTGCTGAAGGCGTGGTCATGGTGGAGTGGTTCGTTCCGTGTTATGAGGCAACGAGTGGAATTCTTGAAATGATTTTCTGCGTAGAGTGCTCTGGAGTACAGTAGCGACAGGGTAGGGATGCTCCATGGAACAACTCCCATATCGATCCTCTGGCTCGAATAAGTTTCGCCGACATTCTCGAGTGCGCATCTCTGCTCCGTTCGCCTGTGCTTTGTCTCGCCGTCAGGCCAGGCATTGGTTACGTCGGCCTCCTATCGACCTGGGTGTGGTCTACGATCTTTCAATATGCGGGGCGCGAGTCAGTACAGAGGCTGAGATCAAGCCTGGAGATGAAATCACATTGAGCCTGCGTCTTCCCAAACAAATCAAACCTGCCGAAATTGCCGTGGCTACGGTGCAGTGGACAAAGGATCAATTTTTCGGCCTGGCTTTTACGGAGTTGTCTCCAGCTGCACAGAGCCGTCTGGAAAAGTATGTGGCGGTCATGTCAGCGAGCGTCGCATAATTTCCCCTTGTCCAGGATGCGTGGAAGGTTGTGGATGAGAGGTTGGAATGGGGACTGAGTCAAGACGATACCCGCGTCATCGTATTCCGGCACCATTCGCCTGTTCGTTCGCGCGCATTGGATTACAACGATGGGCAGCGGCTGAACGTGCAGGATTGGGCGTCGTGCTTGATGTGTCGTTGAACGGTGCGAAAGTCATGAGCCCCGCCTCCATGAATCAGGGGGATCAACTCGCAGTCAGTCTTCGCCTGCCGGATCAGGCTGCAACGATGAATGTTGATGCGACGGTGCGATGGGGTAATCGTCATACATTTGGAGTGGAATTTATTGCGCTCTCTCCACGTGTTGAAACTCGCCTGCGGAAATTTCTCTCCCGTGTTTCCTCGCCACAGTCATAAGATCATTTGCTTCAAGGCTTTTCTTAATTAAGGGGCGGCTGATGCCGCTGTCTACCTGAAATATCTGCGGATATACGATCGGCATTCGATCATGCTGAGTTGGTAGGCCTGCATAGTCGTGATGCAGTGAGGGAGGACCCGAGAGGGCTGAGGTTGCTAGGGGAGACAGCGGGCGTTGTGAGGGCAGCTCTTCAGCTGTGCCTACTTGATCGCCACGGCCTTCACTTCTTTGAATGTGGTGTGGCCAAGGAGGGTTTTCTGGACCCCGTCCTGCATGAGGGTCGTCATGCCGTCTTCGATGGCTGCCTTCACCATCTCTTCAGTTTTGGCTTTCGACTGAATCATGCGTTTGATGCGGTCCGATCCTAGGAGCAGTTCGTGCAGGGCCACGCGTCCCTTAAAGCCTGTGCGATTGCAGGTCTCGCATCCCTTTCCGCGTGCCAGGCGGAAAGTATTGTCCTGCGGGATGCCCAGCTTGTCCCAATTTTCAGGTCCGTACCCCTGGCGAATCTCCTCATACTCAACTGCAGTTCCGACGTATTGTTCCTTGCAGTCCTTGCAGATCCGGCGAGTGAGGCGCTGGGCAAGGACTCCTAACATCGCATCGGCAAAACTAAAGGAGTCGCAACCCATATCCAGAAGCCTGGTGACCGTCTCCACCGCGCTGTTGGTGTGGAGTGTGCTCATGACGAGGTGTCCGGTCAATGAGGCTTCAATGCCGATTTCAGCCGTTTCTTTATCTCGCATTTCTCCAACCATAATCACGTCTGGGTCTGCTCGAAGAAATGCGCGCATGGCTTTGGCAAAGGTGAAATCGATCTTGGGTTGAACCTGCACTTGCCGAAGTCCGTATTGCGTGATTTCGACGGGGTCTTCTGCCGTCCAGATCTTGATATCCGGTGTATTGATGAAGCCGAGCACGGAATGGAGGGTCGTGGTTTTTCCGGATCCAGTAGGTCCGACGCAGAGAATGATGCCATAGGGTTTTGCCGCGATCTCTTTGATCGCCGCGAGATTCCGGTCTGAAAATCCCATCTTGTCGAGAGGCAAGGGCTCACTGGCTGCGAGTAGACGCATGACCACGTCTTCGTTATATCCAGCAGTCGGAATCGTTGCGACGCGCAACTCGATTTCCTTGTTTTCCGATAGTTTAAACTTGATCTTGCCGTCCTGAGGTTTGCGCCGTTCTGCAATGTCGAGGCTGGCCATAATCTTCAGGCGCGACACGATGGCCCGGCGATAACTCTGAGGGATCTTCATGTATTCGAAACAATCGCCGTCGACCCGGAAACGAACAAGGGTCTCACGTTTTTCGCCATAGGGTTCGACGTGAATGTCTGAGGCGCCCTGGCGATAGGCATCGGCAATGATTTGATTCGCCAGCCGGACGATGGCGTTGTCGTTTTCGTCGAGCCCGCCTCCGGCGTCTTCCGCTGCGGCTTCTTGGGCTTCGTTGACGAGTTCGCCGAGAATGTCGGAGACGTTTTCGTCCAGCTTTCTGGTGCTGCCGGTATCGCCCTGTCCCTGTCCTGTGGCGGAGCTGAGGAATTGCGCAATATCACGGCGGAGGCTGACGGCAAACCGAATGTTGAGGCCTGGAAACGTGCGCTTGATATCTGCAACACGGTCGAGATCGCCGGGGTCGTCCGTCAAAATCTCGATGGCGGTTCTATCCCGCTTGAGGGGCATCCAATGGTTTTTTCTGAGGTAGTCGACGTTGAGATTTTTGAGGAGTTCGACATCGACAATCGTTCGATCGCTGTACTCGATGTAGGGGCATTTGTGAAACTGCGCGAACGATTTGCCGATCTCAAGCTTGGGCACCTTGTATTTTTCGATCAAGATGCTCTCGAAGTCTGACACGCCTTTCTTGGATTCGGCGAGGGCATTGTCCAGTTCGTTTTGAGTGATACGGCTATTCGTCACCAGAAGATCGAACTTGGTCGGGTTCTTTTTTGAAACCTTGCGAAGATTGAAGAAGGCAATGCCGAGGGCTTTTGCTATTTCGGCGACAGACTCTTCATCTTTTCTGGTAAAGCGGGCGCCACTTTTCTTGTTGAGCAGTTGGAGCACACCCATTAAATACTTATTTTCTGCCACGATCGGATAGGTCAAGACCTGCTTGGTTTTGAATCCGGTTCGCTTGTCGTAGGAGTTGTCGTGCAGGAGTGCAGGGTGAACGCCCTGCAGCTCCGCAATGTTGTATGCGTCGGCGATATTTACAGGGCGGAGATATTTCGCGCAGAACCCGGGCAGGCTTTGTTCCGTGATGGGGATGCGGATTTCCTCGACGCTATCGATGTGAGGGACTTTCGAGAAAATTTCTTTCTTGTCCGAATCAAACGCATAGATAGTGAGATCTTCGGCGTCAAAGAGACTGAGGATGTCTGTATGCAAGTCGAGGAGAATATGGTCGAGATTGCTGGCGGCATTGATTTGGTCAGCGATACGTTTGATGTTTTCGGTAGAGGCAACTTTTTGCTGCAGCTCCTGGAGGTTTTGCGGGATGGGATTGGCTTGCATTAGGCAAATTCCTGCATGTCACGCATGGTGGTTATCGCCGGATTGAAGCGCATATGCGGGCCTGGCGTTTGCGAGCACAATTGCTCTGAAGTGGAGGTCGAATGTGAGTCTAGCTGATCGCGAGTGGAAGGCAAGGAAAAGGCGGTTTCAGTCTGGCGAGCTTCCGAGCCCCACAAGATGAGTGCCGCTACGGGGAACGATGAGGTGCTAACTTGTTTGGGTGCGAGTCAGATGAGCGGCAACTTGAGCGGGAGGCATTTTGAGTTTGACTCCGTCCTTCCGAGTCTTGACCTCCACGACTCCTTCGGCGAGGCCTTTGTCGCCAATGACGACTTGGAACGGGGCTCCCATGAGGTCTGCATCGTTGAACTTCACACCTGCTCGTTCATCCCGGTCATCCCATAGGACTTCAAGTCCAGCGGCCTGCAGTTCGTCGTAGAGCTGCGCGGTGACGTGAGCCGTTTGGTCAGACTTGGTGAGCGGGAGGAGATGCACATGGAATGGAGCAATGGGGAAGGGCCAAATAATGCCTTTGTCGTCATGGTTCTGTTCGATCGCCGATGCGGCAGTCCGTCCCACTCCGATGCCGTAACAGCCCATCACCGCGAGGCATTCTTTGCCTTGCGCATCCAGGAAGGAGGCCTTCATGAGCTCACTGTATTTGGTGCCGAGCATAAAGACGTGCCCGACTTCAATGCCCCGCGTCGCTTTCAACGTCCCGTCTTTTCTCGGTGACGGGTCTCCTGCGCAGGCGCTGCGGAGGTCGGCAAACTGCTCGACCTGAAAGTCACGCTCCCGATTCGCATCGACATAGTGCGTATCAAGTTGATTGCCGCCGACGACCATGTTGCGCAAGGCTTTGACCGCATGGTCGGCGATAATCCGAACATCTTTCAACCCGATAGGTCCGGCAAATCCGACCGGCGCGCCCGTGACTTGCTCGACAGCGGCGGGTGTCGCGAGCTCAAGATCCGTCACGTGAAGAAGCCGTTGAATCTTAATTTCATTGGCCTCATGGTCGCCTCGGATCAGCACGGCCACGGTCTCTTTCCCCGTCGAGTAGAGAAGCGTTTTGACGAGGTGAGCAGGGGAGACGTTCAGGAATTTTGTGACTTCTTCGACGGTTCGGCAACGGGGCGTCTGGACGGCACGCAGGGGACGGGGTGCTTCGGTGTCCATCTCCGTAGGAGGAAGCACTTCGGCCTGTTCGACGTTAGCGGCGTAGGTGCCGGTATCGCTATACACGATGGTGTTCTCGCCCGTATCGGCGAGCACCATGAACTCGTGAGATGAGCTCCCGCCAATCAGTCCGGTGTCGGCTTCTACGGCACGAAAGGTCAGGCCGCAGCGTGTGAAAATACGCTGATAGGCGTCGTACATCTTCTGATAGCTGACCCTGGCGCTCGCTTCATCCTGGTCGAAGCTGTAGGCGTCCTTCATGATGAACTCACGTCCCCGCATGAGCCCGAAGCGGGGGCGGATTTCGTCGCGAAACTTTGTTTGGATCTGATAGAAGTTCAGCGGCATCTGCCGATAGGAGCGGACTTCGCGCCTGAATAAATCGGTGATCACTTCCTCATGGGTCGGTCCCAAACAAAACTCGCGCTCATGGCGATCTTTAAAACGGATCAATTCCTTGCCGTAGAAATTCCATCGGCCTGTTTCCTGCCACAGCTCTGCAGGAGAGGCAATGGGCATGAGAAGTTCTTGTGCCCCAGCCCGATTCATTTCCTCGCGAATGATCTGTTCGACTTTTCGGATGACCCTGAGTCCGAGCGGAAGATAGGTATAGATGCCGGCTGCCACTTTGCGAATCAGCCCCGCTCTGAGCATGAGCCTATGGCTGACGGTTTCCGCTTCGACCGGTTCTTCGCGCAATGTCGGGATTAAGACTTGAGAGGTACGCATAATTCTGTGAGAAGGATCAATAAATAAGGGATCACGCCTGCAGGTCGTTGTGCTCGAAATGTCAGTGATCGAGGAGTTGTTTCACTGAGATGAAGAGGTTCAACGTTGAGAGCTTCGCCTCAGGTCTTATCGTAAAAAGATCCGCTCAAGGTCATTCCAGAACGCAAAAATCATCACGCCCACTAATAACACGAGGCCTGCCTGTTGTGCTACTTCTCTTTGGCGTTCACCGAGTGGCTTCCTGAGGATAGCCTCAATCAGGAAAAATAACAGATGGCCGCCGTCGAGAATGGGGATAGGGAGCAAGTTGAGGACGCCTAGATTGATGCTCAGAATGGCGATGAGAAAGACTACACTTGAGGCCCCTTGCGCAGCGGCTTCTCCTGAAATATTCGCGATCGTCAGCGGTCCGCCGATATTTTTACTGGAGATGTCCCCCACGATCATCTTGTAGAGACCGATGGCCGTCAACTCGGTCCAGCCCCACGTGGCCCCCAAGCCGTCATAGAGAGACAGCAGCGGGGTGCTCGAGCGCATGATCGAACGGCCTGGTCCTGAAATGCCGATTTTGCCGACCTCGACTGATTGGCCATTGACCATGGTCTTCTCGGCAGAGGGCGTCACGGTCAGTGGAATCCGCTGTCCTTCCCGCAAGACCTCGATTTTGAGTGGGCGGCTAGGGCTTTCTTTCACCATACCGGTCATTTGCGACCAGGTATGGATTGTGTGGCCCTCGATGTTGACGACATGGTCGCCTGCCTGTAGTCCGGCTTTGGCTGCCGGAGAGCCTTGCATGACGGACGTCACGAGGGGCGGTGTTTCCTCGACGCCCAAATAATAGGCGGGCTCTTGGGTTGAGGCCTGTGGTCCAGGGGTAGTGGTGGGCGTCACCGATAGTGTTTTGACCTGGCCGTCTCGTTTGATCTCAAGCGTCAGCGCCTGGCCTTTGCTTTTCGCGACAGCGTCGAATAGTTCCGTCCTGGTCGAGATCTCCTGTCCGTTGACTCGGCTGATATGATCGCCGATCTGGATGCCGGCGGTGTCAGCAGGAGAGCCGGGGACCATGGCTTCGACATCGGGATTCAAGTCCTGGAAGGTGGGGACGAATAGGGGCGCTCCGGTTGCGAGCCATCCCGCAAAAATAAAATAGGCCAGAATGAAATTAAATCCAGGTCCTGCGGCGACGATCAGGACTTTCCCCCATAGGCCTTGGTGCGCAAAGGACCGGGTCCGATCCTCTGGCGTGGTGGCCTCGGTTTCATCTTCGCCGAACAGCTTGACGTAGCCACCCAGTGGAATGGCTGAGAGCAGATATTCGGTTTCGCCCATTTGGCGGCCGAAAATCTTCGGTCCGAATCCCAGGGAAAATTTAAGGACCTTGACGCCGACCCAGCGAGCGGCCAGGTAATGCCCGAGTTCATGGAACGCGACGAGCACGCCGAGGACGACCAGGAACCACCAGGCCTTCTGCAAGAGCAACCAGAGGGTATCGGGGGACCAGGTGAATGCCATGAACACGGTGTATGCTCCTTCGTGTAAAACTAGCGTGCCAATGCGACGACCAACGACTCTGCCTTCTCTCGGGCCCAGCGATCCGCTTCCAGGGCCTCTTCCAGCGTATCTACTTCTTTGGGATTATGGGCGCTCATCGTGCTGCGAATAATGTCCACAATATCGGTAAACCTGACGCCCCCATTCAGGAACGCCTCAACCGCCACTTCGTTGGCGGCATTCATCGTGGCCGGCATCGTTCCGCCGATCTGCAGCGATTCAAATCCAAGGCCTAAACAGGGAAACCGGTCGTGATCCGGTTTGCAGAACGTCAATTTGCCAATCTCCGTCAGATCCAGCGACGGGAGGTCCAGTGGCAGGCGCCCCGGGTAGCGCATGGCATAGGAAATAGGCGTTCGCATATCCGGTAATCCCAACTGCGCAATCATCGAACGATCTTCATACTCTACCAGAGAATGGATGATGCTTTCTCGATGGATCATCACTTCGATCTGGGACTCCGGGATGTCGAAGAGCCAGCGGGCCTCTACGACTTCAAGTCCCTTATTCATGAGGGTGGCAGAATCGATGGTGATTTTGGCGCCCATTTTCCAATTGGGATGTTGGAGCGCCCGTTCGGGGGTCACCTCGCGTAGTTCGTCCTTCGTCAAAGTCCAGAGGGCTCCGCCGGACGCCGTTAAGATAAGGCGGCGGACATCTTCTTTGCGATGGCCTTCTAACGACTGAAAAATGGCGCTATGTTCGCTATCGACCGGGAAAATACGGACGCCATGTCGCCGCGCCTCGTCCTGCATCAGTTTTCCCGCCATGACCATCGGCTCTTTATTGGCCAAGGCAATTTGTTTTCCGCTCCGGATCGCAGCCAGGGTGGGGACAAGCCCGGCGCCACCGACGATGGCTGAGATGACGAGCTCCGCTTCGGGCGCGGAGGCGACGTGACTCAACCCTTCTTGACCGTCCAGGATTTCAACGGGCAGTCCTGCGCAGCGCTGCCGGAGCCTGGCGGCCGCGGCGGCATTCGAGAGGGCCACGATGCGGGGCTTGTAACGGCGGATCTGTTCTTCGAGTTTGTCATCATTGCTTCCCGCCGTCAGCCCTGCCACACGGAACTCTTCCGGGAACCGGTCCACGATATCTAAGGTGCTGGTGCCGATCGATCCAGTCGATCCAAGAATGACGATTGTTTTCATAGCTGATCCCTCACTCGATAACTCGTAGGCGGCTTACCATCGTTATATAGTAGTAGAAGGCAGGGGCGGTGAACAAGAGACTATCCAGCCGGTCGAGCATGCCGCCATGTCCTGGCAGAATTCCTCCGGAGTCTTTGATGCCGACGCTTCGTTTCATGGCCGATTCGGTCAGGTCGCCCCAGAGACCTGTGATGGTGAGCAGGGTGCCTAAGATCAGACAGTCGAGGCCAGACAACTCCGGAAGAAACCACCAACGAACCGCATATGCGGCGAGTATCGCACCAATCAAGCCGCCGACCAAGCCCTCGTAGGTTTTTTTCGGACTGATCGTGGGCGCCAAGCGATGTCGTCCGTAGAGGGTGCCGACGTAGTAGGCGCCGGTATCGGATGCCCAGGTCACCAACAGAAGAAAGAAGATCAGCCATTCGCCGAGAGGCAGCAGTCTCGTCATCGAGAGTGGGCCAAGCGTGAGGCCCAGGTAGAGTACGCCGAACAAGGTCATGGCGCTGTTCTTCAGGCTCTGGTCGAGGGGCATGCGGCTGAATAGCGGAACGGAAATAATGCCGATCAATGTCGCGAGAAGGCTCGGGACGATGATGCTCGGCTGGTGTGCACCGAGAATCACCGCAGCGAATCCTGTCAGGCCGATGCCTATCAGCCAGGAGTCACTGTGGTCGCTGAAACATAATCGATAGAATTCGAACAGCGCGAGCGCGCCGGCCAGTACCACGACGCCTGAAAATGCGAGAGGCGGGAGGTAGCGAATGACGGCATACAAGAGTGGTGCGAGGACCAGGACGGTATAAATCCGACGGGGGTCGAACCGGGGCGCTGCAGACGGTGTTGGGCCTGCCGGCTGTTGCCCGGCGGTGTCGGCTTGCTGCATGTGGGACTGTAGATCGACCACTATGAAGAAATGGTGCTGAGTACGCGACCGAATCGCCGCTCGCGGCGCTGGTATTCCAGCAAGGCCAGCAAGAGTTCGCGGCGACGGAAGTCGGGCCAGAGGGTTGGCGTGAAGTAGAGCTCGGTGTAGGCCAGCTGCCAGAGCAGAAAATTGCTGATTCGCGTTTCGCCGCTGGTGCGAATCAACAGGTCTGGGTCGGGCAGGTCATGGGTGTAGAGGTATTGTTGGATTCTGGACTCATCAACCTCGTTCGGCTGCAGCTTTCCGTCTTGTGCCTCACGCAGAAGCTCCCGCACCGCGTCGACAATCTCAGTCCGTCCGCCATAACTGAGGGCGACGGTCAGATGCAGTTTGTCGAGATGGGCGGTTTCTTGTTCGGCGGCCCGGACCCATTGGAGAGCGGAGGCCGGGAGGGCGTCGAGTCGACCGATCGTTCGAAACCGGACGCCCTGTTCAATGAGTTTCGTGCGTTCCGTCGACAGGTAGTATTCGAGCAGGCCCATGAGCGAGGAGATTTCCTGCGCAGGGCGGTTCCAATTTTCCTGTGAAAACGCGTAGATGGTCAGGGCGTGGATGCCAAGTTCCAGGCAGACGGTGATCATTTCCCGAACGGACTGAATGCCTTCCCGATGACCGGCGATGCGGGGAAGGGTGCGGAGTTCTGCCCAGCGGCCGTTGCCATCCATGATAATGGCGACGTGTTTGGGCAAGAGGTCTGAATCGAGTTTTGTGGCCAGTTCTCCGATGGATAACTGGTCCATGGCCGATGATTCGTTCGTGCTCATGCGATGTAGCTCGTTACGATCCTTACTCTTGGGTGAAATCTTATGGCAGGCGAACAAAGTCTACTGGCGAGGGGGAGCAAAGTCAAACGAATTTTCGTAAAAGTCCTGTAAAAGCGATGAGTTGGACGATCTTGCATTGCGCCTGCAGAAATGAATCAGCTATACTCCAGCGTCCATTCGCATGCCAATCGTCATGAGGATTCTCACACCATGGGTGAACTTGTTCAATTAGCCTCCTTTGGTCTGACCGAAAGTGAAGTATTCTCGGCGCTCGGACGGGTCAAAGTCCGTGATGTCGACTATGCCGACCTGTATTTTGAGTCGTGTGTCTCCGAGTCCGTCTCGATGGAAGAGTCCCTCGTCAAACGTGCGACGAAGAATGTGTCGCAGGGTGTGGGGGTGCGAGCGACGGCAGGGGAGAAAACGGGTTTTGCCTATTCCGATGAACTGACGAAGAAGGATCTCGAGTTGGCAGCCGATACGGCGCGCTACATTGCCAATTCGCCAAGCGAGGATCTGGCGATTTCAGTGCCTGTCCGCCAACGTCCAACACGAGACCTTTACCCGGTTGAACGGGCCCGGGCTGAAGTGGCGACGGCGGATCGCGTGTCCCTCTTGAATGCCATCGATGCCGAGGCGCGCCGCTATGACCCGCGGATCAAGAATGTGATGGCCGCGTTTAACACGGAATATAAGGTGGTCGTGGTTGCCACCTCCGATGGCACGTTGATCGGAGATGTCCAGCCGCTGTCACGGTTGCAAGTTACCTGTATCGCCGAAGAGAACGGGCAACGCCAAGCCGGTTCGTTCGGCGGAGGGGGGCGTGTCGGATTCGAGTTCTACCACGAGGGTGATCGGCATCTGCGGTTTGCGCGTGAAGCGGCTCGTGCAGCGATTCTCAACCTGTCTGCGATTGAGGCGCCGGCCGGTGTCATGCCGGTCGTGTTGGGGGGAGGTTGGCCGGGGATTCTGTTACACGAAGCCATCGGCCATGGGCTGGAGGCGGACTTCAATCGCAAGAAGACATCAGCATTTTCGAATCTCCTGGGCAAACGAGTGGCCTCCGATATCTGCACGATTGTCGATGATGGAACCCTGCCGGACCGCCGGGGCTCGCTCAACATGGACGATGAAGGGACTCCGACCGGTCGCACGGTACTCATTGAGAACGGGATCTTGCGCGGCTATATCACCGATAAACTCAATGCGCGGTTGATGGGCATCCCTCTGACCGGCAACGGACGGCGCGAGAGTTATCAAAGCGTGGTCTTGCCGCGAATGACCAATACGTTCATGTTAGCCGGGACGTCGGCTCCTGAGGACATCATTCGCTCGGTCGATCGCGGCCTCTATGCCGTGTCGTTCGGTGGCGGGCAGGTGGACATCACCAACGGTAAGTTCGTGTTTTCAGCCAGCGAAGCCTACTTGATCGAAGGTGGGAAGATTACGCGACCGGTTAAAGGCGCGACATTGATCGGCAGCGGACCGGATATTCTCACCAAGGTCTCGATGGTCGGGCACGATCTCACGCTCGACGAGGGCATCGGCACATGTGGCAAGGAAGGGCAGTCCGTTCCGGTAGGTGTCGGTCTGCCGACCATTCGAATCGATGAAATTACTGTGGGCGGGACGCAGCGATGAACCAGCCAATGCAGCAACGCGAAGGGTATCGCCAACTCGCCATGGATCTGTTGGCGAAGGCAAAGGCGAGTGGCGCGACGGAAGCGGACATCATTATTGCCGACGGTGAAACATTTTCCGTGCAAGTCCGGCTGGGCGCCGTCGATCGTCTCACGAAAGCAAGGGAGAAGCATCTCGGGCTACGTGTCTTTGTCGGGAATCGTTCTGCCAGTACCTCGACGTCGGATTTTTCAGCGGACTCTTTGAATCAACTCGTGGCCGAAACCTGTGTTTTAGCAAAGGCCGTCGTGGAAGATCCGGTATCCGGGTTGCCGGCTGCGGATCAGATGGCAGGGGAGCGGCCGGATTTAGATCTGTACGATTCAACCAGGCTCAACACGGAGCAGCAGATCGATTTAGCGAAGCGGGTAGAGGCTGCCGCCATGTCTTCGGACGAGCGCGTGACGAACTCTGAAGGGGGCGACTTCGATTCCTCCTCCGGGCGCGTGGTCTTGGGCAACAGTCATGGCTTCCTGGGCGAGTATCAGAGTTCCAGTTTTTCAATAGCGGCATCGCCTGTCGCGACCGATCCGGAGACCGGGGCCATGCAGCGAGACTCCTGGCATGCCGTGCAGCGGAAGTTTGCCAATCTGGATTCCCCGGAAGCGGTGGGATTGGAAGCAGCGCGGCGGACGGTCAGAAAACTCGGGGCGAGGAAGGTGGCGACCCAGCGGGCGCCTGTCATTTTCGATGCGGAGATGGCCGGAAGTCTCTTGGGAAATCTCTGCAGCGCGGTGTCCGGATACTCGCTCTATAAAGGGGCGTCGTTTCTGGCAGGGCAACTGGACAAACCGCTGGCCCCTGAGTATGTGACGGTCTATGACGACGGGCGCGTGGTCGGAGGACTGGGCTCTCGGCCGTTCGACGGCGAAGGCCTCCCGACCAGAAAGACGATTGTGGTGGAGCGAGGGGTCTTGAAGAGCTACTTGCTCGATACCTATTCCGGACGGAAGCTTGGTATGGCGTCGACCGGCAACGCCTCCCGCAGCGTCGGTGAAAGTCCGTCGGTCGGTCCGACGAACTTTTATCTCGCGCCCGGGACGAAGTCGGCGCAAGACATTATCAAGACGGTGAAGCAGGGGCTCTATGTCACGGATCTCATCGGGTTTGGTATCAATATGGTGACCGGCGATTATTCACGGGGTGCGGCCGGGTTTTGGATCGAGGGAGGCGAGTTGGCGTACCCTGTCGAAGAGATTACGATTGCGGGTAAATTGCAAGAGATGTTCGCAGGCATCGAGATGATCGGTAACGATCTCGTGTTCCGTGGACGTATTGCCAGTCCGACGATCAAGATCGGTGACATGACGATCGCCGGCAGTTGAGGGCAAGGAGGCCGGAGTATGATGAACCACATATGGGCCTTGATGGTGCTGCTGATGTTTCCGGCGTCAACCTTCGCCGCAGACTTTCGCGTGATGAGCCCCACAATCAAAGAGCAGGGCAATATCGGCAACGAACATGTCTTTAACGGCTTCGGTTGCACCGGCCGTAATGTGTCGCCGGAACTGAAGTGGGAGCAGGCGCCGAAGGATACCAAGAGTTTTGCCCTGACGGTCTATGATCCTGACGCTCCGACGGGAAGCGGTTGGTGGCATTGGGTGGTCTTCAACATTCCTCCCGGCATCACCTCCCTCCCGGCTGGTGCAGGCCAATTGGACGGCAGCAACGCGCCACAGGGCGCGGTTCAGAGTATCACCGATTTCGGTCAGCCTGGGTACGGCGGTCCCTGCCCACCGCAAGGTGATAAGCCCCATCGATATATTGTTACGGTCTATGCGTTGAAAGTGGATCAGCTCCCGCTCAAGAAAGAGGCGTCCGGCGCGATGGTGGGGTACTATCTGAATCAGAATGCGTTAGGCAAAGCTTCCCTCACCGCCACCTATGGACGATGAATTGTCATACAACCGGTCGCCTGAAAGAGTGACTAAAGGAACCACGCACCATGCCGCTTGATGCCGAACTTGGAAAGACGATGCTCCAGTTGATTACGTCGCGCTATGACGATCGACATTGGCGTAAGAAGATCGAGAAGACCTTGGGGCTGCCGCAATCCGGTGTCGGAGATCCCGTACAACATCAGATCTTCATGTATCTCAAGATCGAGCTCAAGGCCTACAAGTCGCGCCGCGCCGATCCGGACTCCTGGATCATCGGAGGATATGCGACGAAAGAGATTATCGACCGAGCGAAGTTTCAGCCTCAGCTGGTTGGTCCAGAGGTCACGAAGGATGAAGTTTCGTTTCTTGGCACCGATCCAGGGAAAGAGATCGATGAAGCCTGGTGGGACGAGATGGTCGTGTCCTGGTTCGATGTGCCGGAAGAAGAACAACCGGTCGAAGAAGAAGGTGGCGAAGCCGCCGATTCAGAGTCCTCAGCTGAGATGAAAGCAAAAGCCTAGGATTGCCGATCGGGAGGATGCGTGCCGCCGCAAGACCTCCTGAATCACCCAACTACGCCTTGCTCGCTCGAAGCCTGTAAACTCGCCGAGCCTCGAACAGTACAGGATGGGCCGCCCGCTGCTGCTTCCGCTCTTGCCAGCGCCCTGCTGGCTCGCCTTCACGCTCAGTCACGCTTGGCACAGAAACTAGCTTCGTTACGACCAATGGTCGAACGGAGCGTCGAACAGTCTGTGCCACCCGCTGGAAGCGTGCCGCGCGACTGCGCTATGGCGAGACTCAGCAGTGGCGCTGATGCACGCGTCAGCAGCAACGGGCGGCGTTGGGGAGAAGGGGGCATCATGCTCGGCAAGTTGGGTCCCGATTCATCCGGTCAGCGGCGGCCACGATCCTCCCAATCGACTTTGAAAAATAAATTGAGCCCAAGGGGACTGGCTCAGCCGTCTTCGGCGGTGCCTGTCCCGCTCCCAGACCGCCGCCCGCTGCCGCTTCCGCTCTTGCCAGCACCCCGCTGGCTCGCCTTCACGCTCAGTCATGCTTGGCACAGAAACTAGCTCCGTTCCGACCATTGGTCGAACGGAGCGTCGAACAGTCTGTGCCACCCGCTGGGAGCGGGCTGCGCGTCCCCTGCAACGCTTTGTTATGCGGCATTTGATTGCGCACTGTATTGGCTGGTTGCGACCAAAAGTAGACATACGCTACTTTTGACTTGAGGGTCTGCTGGCACTCTAAAGCCGGTGCTCTCCTCACGAATTACGATGCCTGCATATATGAAATCCGAATTAACTCACCACTCCCAGAGCAAGTGTCCGATTGCGCAATGTGCGGCGGTAAGTTCCAACCGGGATGGCGAGCGTGACGACGATCAGAATCGCCGCGACTGCGAACGTGACTCGCATACCGGTTAGCGCGGCGACATCGGACTGATCTTCAGCATGCTCACGAGGCCTGCCACAAACGTCAACACCGCTCCTATCCCAAGACCAATCTGAGGCGCTGCATCGGTGGATGTTAGGGTGAAGAGCAGGGTCATGATCACCGCACCAGCGGTTTGCCCAAACAACCGGGCGGTGCCCTGCATACCTCCCGCGGCGCCACTCCGCTCGTTTGGTGCCGAGAGGAACATGGTGCGGTTGTTGGCCACATTAAAGAGGCCGAAACCGAGGCCACACAGCATGGTAAGCGGCACGAGCAGCAGCGGGTCGCCCTTCAGCGGCCACAGTGCGGTGGCCCCGAGCCCAGTCGCGAGACACAAACCGCCCACGGCACTAAGCCAGGCTGTCGACACGCGGTCCGCGAGACGGCTGGCGAACGGGGCGGCGATAGCCACGGTCAACGGCCAGGCCGTCATATAAAGCCCGGCTATCAACATGTCCTGCCCAAGCTCGTGCTGCAGGTAAAAAGGTAGCGCAACCATGCCCGCGGTCTGCCCAGCAAAACAACAAGCCGAGGCGATCACCGAAAAGCGGAATGAATCGGCGCGGAGCAAGTCGAGCGGGATCAGTGGTGCCTCCTTCGGCATTTCACGCTGAGCCAGCGCCACCATCTCAAGGGCTGCTGCGGCGAACAGGACGGCAGCCAGCGCCGGTCTGGTTGGAAGCAGTTCCGCGCCAATGACCAATGACGCAAAGGCTCCGGCATTCAACGCGACACTGAACAGGTCAAGCCGACGTGCCGTCCCGTCGACAGCCGGTAGCGCGCGGGTGGCGAGTAGCACCAACACACCCAAGGGTAGGTTGACGACGAAGAGCCAGGGCCAGTTTGCGGCTGATAGGACTGCCGCGCCGATCGCCGGACCGGCGGCAGACGACAGCGCCACGGCAAGGGCGTTCCAGCCGATAGCGGTGCCGAGCCGCCGATGTGGAACCACGACGCGCAGCAGCGCGACGCCGAGCGCCATGACGGCGGCGCCCCCGAGCCCCTGGAGGAAGCGGGCCGCGACGAGCCAAGGCAGGGACGGTGACAATGCGCACAACACGGACGCTCCAGTGAACAGCGCGACCCCCACAGTGAAAACCCGGCGATAGCCCAAGCTTTCCCCGAGCGCAGCGCAGGGCAGCAGGGCCATCAAGAGGGCGGTCTGGTAGGCGGTGATGACCCAGACCGACATGGCTGGCGTCACATGCAGCGATCGCGCAATCGTCGGCAGAGCGACGTTTGCAATGGCCGCGTCCAGCACCACGAGCACCATGGCAGCCAGCACGGAGGCGATCGCAACCTTGCGTCTTGGCTCGCCCAGCCCCGACATTGCATCATCGGTATGCCCCGTGGATCGCATTTCCTTGTGGTCATCAGCGCGAGCGGGCGATGTCGATCCGCGGGTCATGGAGGAAGGCACATGCAAAGCGCTGAATATCGGCGCCACACGGCGTCCTATGGCTTGGCTTAAGGCCATGGTCATGGCGCCCCTAAGGTCCAGATGCCGTCCCGCTCAACATACCTCGTCACTCTGTGTTCTTCTTTGTCCTCCTTCTGCAAATCTCTCTCTGTAAAGCCGAATAACAGTGCGGCCCCGGAAATGCACCGTGTGTCGTGAGTATCTCCGGGTAGATACACCTGAACCTGTCCGGGTCGTACCAACGTAGAATCCCTTTTCACGAGTTTGACGCTACCGTTCGGGGCCTCGATTCGAGCATAGGTTCCCATCTCGATTTCGCCTTGCTGAATCGCATAGATGACCCACCCTCTGCCGTGATCATGGGGTGGCCTGTAGAGCCCTGTATGTTCCGTGTGGGCCAACAGCACGAACCCGTGTGCCGGATCCCGATACAGTTCGTTGTAGGCCGGAGCGTCCCGGTGCAGTGCCGCCAACCATTCCTCCGTGGAGGGCGCTTGGACGAGCTCCTCCAACTGCTGGCGGCAACCTGCGACCACTTCGGAGGTAAGAGGTCCCCAAATCTGCCTAACCCTCTCAATGAACTTTTCCAGCGAATTCTTAGCCATGTTTTTCCTTTCAGCTCGTCGTGGATGGACCCTGTTCAATCGATAGGCGAAGTATAAGTAACGTACACACATGGCGGAAGACGCACTGATTGCATAGTGTCATTGCGTTTGACGCCATATCTCGACATAATGGATCCATGGCGCGACCCGACTTCAATTTACTTGTCACCCTTGATGTGTTGCTCGCGGAAGGCAACGTGACGCGTGCGGCCCAACGATTGCGGCTCAGCTCGTCGGCAATGAGCCGGGCGCTGGCGCGATTACGCGAGACGACGGGCGATCCTTTACTGGTCAGGGCCGGACGGGGTCTCGTTCCCACGCCACGCGCGCTCGAACTCCGTGAGCGAGTCAGTCAGCTCGTGCAGGACGGAGAAGCGGTCCTGCGACCTGTCGAGAAGCTCAATCTCAAGCAGATAGTTCGAATGTTCACGCTGCGAACCAGCGAAGGCTTTGTGGAGAACTTCGGACCGGACCTCATTGCGCGCGTCGGCAAGGAGGCTCCCGGCGTGCGGCTGCGCTTCGTGCAGAAGCCAAACAAAGACAGCGCGCCGCTTCGCGACGGGACCGTCGATCTGGAAACAGGGGTTGTGGAGAAGACGACGGCTCCGGAGCTGCGTGTACAGGCATTGTTCCGAGACCGTTACATTGGCGTCGTGCGAAAAGGGCACCCGCTGAGCAAGGGAAAGATCACGCCCTCCCGTTATGCGTCAGGCCGACACATCTGCGTCTCGCGGGAGGGGCTCGCCTGGGAACCGATTGATGAAGCATTGAAGGCGTTAGGGCTGGAGCGGGACATCGTCACGATCGTCGGTGGCTTTTCCACCTCGCTGGGCCTGGCTCGCGCCTCAGACCTGATCGCCAGTGTGGCCGAACGCCACACCGGAAATTTGCGCGCCGGAATGCATAGCTTCCCCCTTCCGGTCTCCATGCCAGAATTCACGGTTTCATTGCTCTGGCACCCGCGGCTGGATGCCGATCACGCGCATCGCTGGTTGCGCGGCCACGTTCGGAATATCTGTGCGGCGATCCGCTGAAGGACTGAGTCGCCCCAAATTTTCCAGCAGAACTCAGCCCTAAAGGTGGGTGTTTGACCGCTTGGAGCATCTGAACAGACTTTGTGCCCCTGAAGACAACAATGTCTGCTTTGGCAGAGGGGTGGTCAATCGCAGCGAGTTTTTGAATGGCCGCACTTGGCCGATAGCGGTCATTGCGTCAGGAAGGCTGCCCAGCGCAGTGCTACGGAACTAATAAGTCTTTCGCAGGCGGCCCAACTATCCGAACAGATCCATCTGGGTCTGTTGAGGCGGTTCGATGTCCAGCGTGGGTGCAGCAATGGGTGTCGCTGTAGTGGGTTCGGCTGGTTTGGTATTCCGGTCCAGAAACTCTCTGAGTTTTTTGAAGTCTTCACGAAGCGGTTCGAGCATGCTGCCTTGGTGTAAGGCCGCGGCTGGATGCAGCAGGGGGAAGAGCACAAAGTCTTTCATGTAGAACGCCTGCCCGCGAACCTTGGTAATCCCTACCTTCCGTTCCAGCAAGGTTTGTGTCGCCCAATTTCCCAACGTGCAGACGAGTGTAGGATGGATCATGGCAATCTGTTGCAGCAGAAACGGTTTGCACGTCTCGACTTCATCCGGCTCCGGGTCGCGGTTGTTCGGGGGGCGGCACTTGATCACGTTCGCGATGTAGATGTCGCTCCGTGACAAGCCTGCTGATTGCAGCAAGTCGTTTAAGAGTTTTCCTGCCGCTCCGACAAATGGTTCCCCCTGCCGGTCTTCGTTAAAGCCAGGCGCTTCTCCCACAAACATGACGCTCGCATGCGGATTTCCCACACCAAACACGACCTGGCTCCGGCCGAGTGTCGCCAGTTTGCACAGCTGGCAATTATGGAGAGATTTCGTAAGATCCTGAAGGGGTGTCGTGCTCATGGTTGAATAGAACCATCAAGAAGGTGGGCAATATCTTAGGAAGCTGAGCCAATGATGTCAATGTAAGCCAGAAGCGGCAGCATGAATGGTGCCACGTGCCATCAGAACAGTGTGAGTACTATGTGAAGAGCGATGAAGTTGGAACGTTTTGTGAGGATGGTCAAAAAGGTCTTCCGGCGAGGCCGCAGCGAGTGAAGGCCCGAGGCCGTACCCTCTGGGGCGCACGGTGCGACGAATAAGGAGTACCACGTTTGTGCGCGCCGCCGAGTGGTGAGGCGGCCGGGTCCCCGTTGAGGGTCTGAACGGTGCGAGAACGAAGCCGGAGGCCTTTTTCACCATCCGTCTACTCGACTCGGTAGCCTTTGGCAGCCAGGCAGGTATCGCGCATGGCATTGATGGTCGAGATCCCGTGCAGGGCGCGGGCATGGTCGGCGGGGCTTTGGGGGCCTGAGCCGAAGGGAAAGGGGGTGCGTTGGTTGTAGAACTGGTTTTCGTTCGCCAGTCTCGCCTTGTACTCGCACTCCATATAATCCCGTTCCAGATCTCGCTGACTTAGCCCTTGGGGATTGTCTCCACGCTCAAAGGAACCTGGCGCACATCCGGTACAGATCAGCGCAATGGCTACTAGCAAGGCGGGTTTCATCAACAGTTGTCCCATACTCAAAGACCTACCATTGGATAGTGCCATCGTCAAGCGGACCTATTGGCCAGCGATGGCATCGGCGCAATGGTTGCCACTGACAATCGCGCTTTCCAGGTTGGGCGGCCATCCTGTATCGGTCCAGGCCCCAGCCACGAGCAAGTTGGCGATCGGACTCCGTTGAATGGGCCGATGCAATTTCGTGCCGGGCCTGAGTGAGAGGGTGGCGTTGGGTATCGTGCGGCGGCGGATCGGCCCGAGCCTGCATCCGGGTCGGAGAAGTCCCAACGATCTGAGCATGTCAGGGATGAGGCTTTCTAGGTTGGAGTCCGGTCGAGTCTGCGCAAGTTGATGGTCGGTTGAGATCAGGGAGAAGTCTGTGCGGTCAGGCGTTGCCGCTGTGATGAGTAGCGAGTGAAACGGGGTATCGCCTAAGAGGATGAGGCGAGGGGTGGCGCAGGGTTGCTCGGCTTGCAGATGCAAGAGTGTGCCGTCTTGCGAACCCAGTTCCCCAAGCTGCTGGAAGTAGGCATAGAGGGTCAGCCATCGCTCCGGAAGTAACGGTGTGAGTTGCTGCGGGGGCAGGGCGGCGATATACCAATCGGCCTGCAGCAGTGACCCATTTTTCAAGAGGACGCCTGTGATGCGATCTCGCTCATACCTGAACTGTGCCGAGTCGGTCTTGCGTAAGATGGTCGCCCCGCCCGTCGTCAGTCCCTCAGTGATGGGTTGGATCAGGCAGGTCTGCAGCGAGTCCTGGACAATCGAGATGCGGTTATCGTGACGAGTGCTCATGAACAGAGGCCGCAGCGATGTGATGAAGGCATCCGCGGACAATGCAGTGAGTGCATTGCCCGTCAGCCAGCGCGCGAGAGGATTCCAGACGATACGGCAAGTCTGTGCGCTTTGTCCGATTGACGCCAGCCATTCCTCGGCGGTGCGCTGTTCCAGGTCGGCAGGCAGGCGCTCATTGTCCTCCCACAGCCGTTCCAATCGGGATACTAATCGCCATCGTTCCTTCCAGGGGAGGCCTGTAAACCTTAGTAGGCTAACCCAGGTATGAAGGGGGGCGGGGAGCCAGGCACGCGGATAACGGGCAATGGTGCTCTCGTTGAGGCGAAATTCTAGAGGGATATGGAGCCCTATCGGCTGCTGGAGATTGGCATGGAGGGAGCGTAGTAAGGCCTGTGTTGCGTGATGGCACCCGAGGACTGTGAGCGGTTCAGAACCGTCGTACAGAGGCGTATCAGCGGGGGCATCCGCCACGAGTGGTAGAGGGTCGACGATCGTGACTCGATATCCATGTTGAATGAGCCGGTAGGCGGCGGTGAGCCCGGCTGGACCTCCACCAAGAATTACGACGGACTGAGCATGCGTGGGCGTCACGAGAATTTTGCGCGGAGCCAGACTCCGGCGGCAAGGGCCAGCCGATGATTGGTTGAGAGGCGGACGCGAGGGCCGAAAATCTGATGGCCCGGTTCCTCGATTTTTTTCAGGATGCGGAAATAGACCGCACGCATGATTTCCGAGACGGTCAGCGCGCTCCGGTCATGCGCTGGCAGGGATTCGAACGCGGCTTGTGCCTTGGCGTAGTACTCATGGGCCCGTGCGGCCTCGAAGGAGAGCAACGCGTGGAGCGCGGGATTCTCCTTCCGTTGTAGAATCATCTGCTCGGTGCATCCGAATTTTATCAGGTCTTCCTGTGGCAGGTAGATGCGGCCCTGGGCTGCATCGGTTTCGATGTCCCGCAGGATGTTCGTCAGTTGGAACGCCATGCCGAGAGCGACGGCGTAGTCTTGGGCCCTGGCTGAGGTCGGCCCGAAAATATGCAGGCAGATGAGTCCGACCACCGATGCGACGCGATAGCAGTAGAGCGAGAGATCTTGAAACGACGCGTATCGTGCCGCCGAGAGGTCCATGCCCACGCCCTTAATCAGCTCCTCGAAATAGGCCTGTGGGATCGATAGCTGTCTGACATGGGTGGCCAGGCTGATGGTGACCGGGAAGGTCGGTGTGCCTTGATAGGCCGCCTCCAGCTCGTTCCACCACCGTTGGAGCTCGGCCTCGGGTTTGCTGTCTGCCGGAGGCTCATCGACCGCGTTATCGACTTCCTTGCAGAAGGCATAGACCGTGTACATCGCCGCGCGCCTGGCTCGTGGGAGGAAGAGGAATGAATAGTAGAAATTACTCCCGCTCTTCTTGGTGAGCGTGGTGCAGTAGGCTTGCGCGTCGGTCGAGGAGAGTATGGTCATGGCATTAGTGCTGAGGTTGTGGCTCCAGGCGACTGGCCATGGAATCGTGCATGGGGTATTGGTCTGATGGATGGAGGATGGCGGCCAACAGTTCAATCCCGTCAATCAGGCGCGGGCCAGGCCGGCTAAAATACGAGGAGGCATCAACCAGGAATGTATGCTCTCTCAGTTTTGAGGGGATGGGCCATTGACCAGGTTGCTGCATGAGCTGGGATAGTTCCGTACGTGTCCGTTCAATTGAGAAGCCGCAGGGCATGACGATGAGTACGTCCGGGGACGCGGCGACGATATCGTCCCACGTCACCACGCGCGAAGGGGTGCCAGGCTGCGCTAGGACATCCTGTCCGCCTGCAAGTTGAACCATCTCAGGAACCCAATGACCTGCGACGTACAAGGGAGAGAGCCATTCGATACAGACCACGCGCGGGCGATGCGAGAGGCCTTGGACGCGAGTGCGAACGGCTTCGAGTCGCTCGCGTAACTGCGCGGCGAGACGATGGCCCTCTGCCGAGCGGCCTGCCGCGTCGCCGATCCGCACGACATCATCGATGACATCGTGGACCGTACCGGGGTTCAATGTCAGGACGGTCGGTTGGTGAGGCATGGCTCGCAGGGCCTCCTGCAGTTGATCCGGCGTGACGGCACAGACATGACAGAGGTCTTGGGAGAGGATCAGATCGGGGCGCGAGTCGCACAAGCGGTCATGGTTGAGCCGATAGAGCCGCTGGCCGGAGGCCACGAGCTGCGCGACTTGTCGATCGATCTCAGCGCTGGTCAGCCCATGAGGAGGGATTATCGGCTCAACCATGATGGGCACGTTCCCGACCGATGGCGGGTAGTCGCACTCATGACTGATTCCAACTAACTCCTCGCTCAGGCCGAGCGCGGCGATCACTTCGGTAGCACTGGGCAGCAGCGAACAGATTCTCATATCACTCGGTTCTTATGGGACGGGCCATAACCGCTCACGGAGTTCGCTGAGTCGAATCTGTGTGAGACTCGGGGTTATGGCATGGGCTTCATGCAGATCTTGGATCGTGTGCGTGTTCGCCACGGCGAGGACCTTCATCCCGGCTGTTTTCGCGCCGCGCAGGCCGGGGATGGAATCCTCGATGACCAAACAAGATTCCGGGGCGATGGTCTGCTTCGGGCGTTGTCGATTCAAGGCGTCGAGGGCATGGAGAAACGGCTCGGGATCGGGTTTCCCCTTGGTGACGTCTTCGGCGCCGGTGATGTGGAGAAACTCTTTGCGCAGCCCGGCCTGTTCGAGGATGAATTCGATCTCATGGCGGAGGGCGCCGGATGCAATGGCTAAGGGATACGTCGCTGCGGCTTCCTGCACCAATTCACGTACTCCCGGGAAAATGACCAGATGTCCCTTCACCGATTCCAGATAGGCCTGGGCTTTCCGTTGCATCAATGCCGTGATGGTCGCGAGATCGGTGGGGCGTTGATGTGCGGTGAGTGCCGCGAGAAAGCAGCCTCGATCGTCGTAGCCCAGGTAGTTGGCGTAGTAGTCGGACTCGGTCAGGCCGATGCCGATTTCAGCGAGCGTCTGGCGGAAACCGGCGAAATGGAGGGGTTCGGTGTCTGCGATGACTCCATCAAAATCAAAGATGATAGCGGAGAGTGTGTTCATGAGGGTTGTTCGAAAATATTGGCATGCCCACGAGATTGAGCAGGCTGTGGAAAAACTCGGTGAAAAATAAAAATACCGCGAAAACGCCGCTGGCGGTTTTTTTCAGCATCCTGCTAAAACTGGCGAATTATAGCACAGGAAGACCAACTGAACAGTCGAGAATGTGCCAGGCTTGGCAGCCAGTTTGGACCGGAGGAATAGAAGGATTAGAACTTCAGGCGGAGGCGCTTCTCCGATACCCAACCCTTCGCCCCTTCATCTGTGCGCACCTGGTACATCCAGCCGCTGGGTTGTAGATCGCCGTCGAGGACCGTCAGGGTCGCGCCAAAACGAACGACCGGCCCTGGCTTGCTGCCTGATGCGTCGGCGAACAGCGGACTGCTTCCCCCGGGAGCCGTTTCGTCCATCGTGGTCGTGACTTTCTGGCCCTCGCTGAACAGCGGAGCGGATACAGTCATGGCTGGTGCAGTTGGTTTCACGGCGGCTTGAGGCGGCGTCATGGCCGGGACCGCCGGGGGGGCAACAGCAGTGGGGATCGAGGCTGATGGGGCTGGCGCAGGCACCGGCGTCACATCGCTTGGATTGGGAGTCGCTTGTGGTGCTGGTACCGATGGTGTCATGGGTGCTGGCTTTGGGTTCATGGCCACCGGGGGTGGCGTGCTTTCCCCCAGGTACGGGCTCAGCCATTCGGTCATGAGCTCAGGTTCCATGGTGGCGATATAGGCACCGCCGCCGATGAGAGCCAGGAGCAGTAGCCAGAGGATCGGGCGACCGCCGCCTGATTTTTTGTGAGGGTTCAGCGGGCCGGTTGCTCTCGTGGTGGTGGTTTGATCGAGTTCTTCTTCCGTGAATTCCAAGTCCGGTTCCGGTTGGCGGGCGAAGAGGAGCGACCAATTCACATCAAAATAATTCCCGACTGATGTCAGGGTTCCAACGAGCGCAGCCATCGAGTACCTCCCTGCTGAACGATTCGGTTCGATATAGAATACGTCTGTGAATATACGTATCACCATCGTCTGGTACTGTCAATTTTGTTGGGGAATTTGGCCGATGTCTGGCCCTTCTCAACAGGGATTCGCAGGGTGACAGGACAGGACTTGTTGTTCCCGGCTACCTGTTCGAAAGACGGTGAGGCCTTTGCACTTGAGTCGATAGGCGAGCAGAAATGCCGCGGCGACTTCGGATTTGGTCGCGGTGCCCGGTAAATTAATGGTTTTCGAGACGCCGCTGTCGCTGGAGCGCTGAAACACCGCCTGCATACGCACATGCTGCTCGGCCGAGACATCATGGGCCGTGACGAAGAGGCGTCGCAGCTCTTCTGGAATGTCTGTCATATGTTGGATCGAAGGATGCGCCGAGAGGTTGGCTTGAAGTGCGTCGAGATCGAGGCCGAGGGCCTCTGCGCGGTGGACGAAGGCCGGATGACAGGAGGTGAGCACAACGCCGTCCATGATGCGGCGGACTTCCTGCACCCCGTAGAGCGGTTCAATGCCTGGTGAGCAGTTGGCGATGAGGCTGATGCTGCCAGTCGGTGCAATGGTGGTGACCGTGGCGTTTCGATGCCGCTGACCGAGCGTCTGGAGCCGACTGCCTCGATAGGCAGGAAAGACGCCGCGTTCGGTGGCGAGATCAGCGGATGCGCGATGGGCGTGAGATTGAAAAAACTCCATCAGGATGCCGGCTGTGTGGATGGCCGCCTCGGAGCTGTAGGGGATATTGAGGGCGATCAGCAAGTCGGCAAAACCCATGATGCCCAGGCCGATCTTCCTTGTGCGCTTCGTCATGCGGTCGATGTGGGGAAGGGGGAAACGGTTGCGATCGATCACATTGTCGAGGAAGCGCACGGCGAGAGGAATGATGCCGGCTAATCGAACGAAGTCGATGGTGGGTCCTGCGTTCGAGGGCATGACGAAGTTGGCGACATTGATGGAGCCGAGGGTGCAGGACTCAAAGGGCAGGAGCGGCTGTTCGCCACAGGGGTTCGTCGACTCGATGGTGCCGAGGCGGGGAGTGGGATTTGCCCGATTGATCGTGTCCAGAAAAACCACCCCCGGCTCGCCGCTGGTCCATGCGGCTTCGACGAGCCGATCGAAGACCAGCTGTGCCGGAAGCCGTTTCGTCGGTTTATTGGTGCGGGGATTGATCAGGGCGTAGGTCCGGCGGCGCGTGAGTGCCTGCATGAACGAATCGGTGATGCCGACGGAGAGATTGAAATTCGTCATTTCGGTCGGGGTTTGTTTGAGCGCAATGAAGTCTAGAATGTCCGGGTGGTCGATACGGAGGATGCCCATATTCGCGCCACGTCTGGTCCCGCCTTGCTTGATAATATCCGTCGAGAGGTTGAAGAGGCGCATGAAGGAAATGGGGCCGGAGGCTACACCGCTCGACGACGAGACCAGGTCGTTGTGCGGACGGAGGTGACTAAACGAAAATCCGGTGCCGCCGCCCGATTGGTGGATGAGGGCCTGATGCTTCAGACTGTCATAAATGGAGTTGAGGGAATCTTCGACGGGGAGGACAAAACAGGCGGAGAGTTGTTGCAGCCGACGTCCGGCGTTCATCAGCGTGGGAGAATTGGGAAGAAAGTCGAGACGGGCCATGCAGTCGTACCATCGTTGAGCGGCGTGGGGTAGCCGGCTGGCGCTGGGGTAGAGTCGTTCTGCTTGTGCGATGTCCGTGGCCACGCGCCAGAACATGTGCGCCGGGGTCTCGACGATCGTTCCCGTCGTATTCTTGCCCAGATAGCGTCCGCGGAGGACGACCATGGCATGGTCTGAAAGGCGCAGCCGTGGGACCTTCGGCGGGTTTGAGGGAGTGCGCGTCTTCTTGACGGACATGTTTCTAGTATATACCGCCGCATCTGATTGATCGATGATGTTTGCCGTTTTGTCCTGCTTGCATCTTGACGGTCCGGTTCGGCAGAATGAACCTCCACTGACCGACGACCATGAAATCCTATCGCGAAGAGCTCTGGTTCGAAACGAAGACGCGGCGCGCCTATCTCAATATCACGCAACAGGTCGAGGCGGCGGTCAAGAAGAGCGGGGTCCAAGAGGGGCTCGTCCTGGTCAACGCCATGCATATCACGGCGAGCGTCTACATTAACGACGATGAACCGGGCTTACTCAAGGACTATGACCGTTTCTTGGACATACTGGTTCCTCAGGCCGCGACCTATCGGCACAACGAGACCGGCGAAGATAACGGCGACGCGCACATTAAGCGTCAGCTGATGGGCCGAGAAGTTGTCGTCGCGATTACCGAAGGCCGGTTGGACTTCGGTCCCTGGGAACAGATCTTCTACGGAGAGTTCGATGGCATGCGGCGAAAACGTGTACTGGTAAAGGTGATTGGCGCGTGAGCCCGATGTCGTCTCATCAAGGGGCAGGATCCTGTGGGAATAAACCACTGGAGCGCTTGCTACCACAGGGAAAGTTTGGCAACATGGGGCCAATGATGCACGGTTGTGCGGTAGGAGTCTGTTGATATGTTGAGTTGGTCTCGCCCCGACCCCCTCACCCGAGATCTCGTGCACTTGATCAATGCCCGGCGCCATGACCATGGCGATACCGATGCGGCGATCGATACATTGCAGGCCTTCTTGGAGCAGGGACGGGAATACGATCTTCTTACGGTGCTGGCGGCGCTGGATGAGGACATGGCAGAGTGGCTCTTCGATCTCCTCGCAGAGGCCTCCTGCTCTGTGCTCATAGATGGGCCGGCCGATGACAAACTGTCCTATGCCATCATGGCGGCCTTGGAGCTTCCTCTCCAGGCGAATCTGACCCATCCTCTCAAGCTCAAGATCGACCCGGTCGCCACGGCAGACTTGCTGCATCGGCATCTCCGCCTCTCAGCCGGGACCGTGGTGCGAGTCGAATCGCGCCTCCTGACCGATTCGACGCTAGAGCCGCTCAGTCTCCAGGGCTTGAACGACCATTTGAGCTCAGTTGCGGATTCGCAACGGACCACATCGATTGCGGCTCGGCTCTATCCGCCCGTCGAGAGTACGGCCTTTCTCTTCTTCGAGTTGATCGGGGTGCCGGACTCTGGACTGCCCGATGCGCTGGAAGACCGGCATCGACGGGCGCTCCTTGAAGGTCTTGTGGAGCAATGTCCCGAGTTGGCGCTCGCCCCCGATATGCTTGAGGCGCCGGTCTACGCCGCCTACGCCATGTTCGATGCGCAAAATGCCGTGCGGCTCCATCGCTTGGCGGATGAGACCGCAGCGGTCTGGCGCGATCTGGATCCCCTCGTGCGTGCCCGCACGATCGTGCACCTCCATACGCAATGTGGGAACGGTGTTTACATGCCGGTCTGGACCGATCTGTTTGACCCGGAGCTGCCAGAAGACCATGGTCCCGTATGGACCTCTCCCGATGTCTGGGTCTTCACCGCCGATTTGCCGATCGAATGGCCTGGAGAGATGCTCACTAATCGTCTCCTCGCCGAGGGCTGCACCAGGTTCGAGAATCACATCGTCGAGACACCCGAGAACTGACCGTCGCTCCCTCCGTTTTTTCTCCCAGTTATTCTGTCCAGCGCGATCTCTCTCGAAAATCCTCGTCCGTAAAAACCGGACATTTCATCGATTTTTCTCACGGCTTATCCTATGCTGAGATCGGTCAGATAGGGGGCAATCATGGCTCAGCAGCAGTCTTCAATCGGGATCATGGCCGGAGCCGTGACTCTTCTTGGTCTCGGGCTCGTCTGGGGGACGGTGGCGGCTAATTTCCCGTCACAAGAAGAGCTGTCTGCGTCTGCCGTATCGGCTGAGACCCGTCCAGTGGCACATCCTTCGTCTCCTGTGTCTGCGCCGCCTGAGTTGGACCTCAGCATCCCCGGTGCGCCTCCGATGACCTCAACGGTTGTCAGGCCGAGGCGAGAGGAGGAACGGTTGTCCGGTGCACGCGTTGATGTTCCCGCAGTGACGCGGTTCAACCCCCAAGCCGCACAGGTCGCGAAATTGAGATGCGAATCCGAGATCGAAGAATTGTGTCCGGATTCTCAGGACGGTGCTGCACGCACGCATTGTCTTGAGCAGCGGGCCAGAAAATTGTCTCCGCTTTGCCAAAGCCAGGTGCGCGAGCGATTTGTGAAATGGAAAGAAGATCGAGGCCGGATGATGGCCGCCTGCGATGAGGATGTGAAACGGTTTTGCCCCGACGTCGTACCCGGGGGCGGGCAGATTCTCCAATGTCTCCAATCGCATGCTCCGGACGTATCAGACCGATGCTATGAGACTCTTCCGAAGGGCGCGCTCTACGTTCAATAGTCGTATGCGTCTTAGCGAGCGGCCTGTTTGGATCCGGAAAGCAGATAGAACGTGAGTCGTACGCCTGCCACTTCGATCTGGTCACCATCTTTCAGAATCTGTTGTCCCACAACATCTGTGCCGTTGACGAGTAGCGACTTCGTGCCTTGAGAGGGGCTAATGGCGTAGTTCTGGCCTCGTTGGGCGATGCGTGCTGCGGATTTTGGAGCAAACCAGCCGGTCAACCGAATGGCCGCTCCGTCTTGTGATCCGATGAGAGAGACGTGTTTACCGAGGGAGTACTCCAACCGATCGGTCTTCCCGGCTACAACCAGGATCTTGGCGCTGAGCGACGGTTCCTCGGCGGTACGGTTCGATCCTGTGAGCGCGATGGTTCGATCTACATCGACTGATGGGGGAGTCGCCATCGTACCGGCTGTCGCCTGCTCTTGGAAGACGATCCGGTGTTGGCCGATGGTAATCACATCCGTGTCTTGGAGTTGGTGGCGCGTGATCGGTTGTCCATTGATGGCCGTGCCGTTGGTGCTCTTCAAGTCTTCGAGAAAAAAGACAGCCTGAATCTTGACGATCCGTGCATGGTGCCCCGAGACGGCTGGGTCATCGATGGCGAGGGTATTGTCGGCCTTTCGACCGATCGTCACGGTCTTATGGGTCAACTCGATCTGCTGTGAGCTCTTCCCGTGAAGTTTGATCAGTAATGTGGCTGGCTGTGTCAGCGCTTCTGGCATGATGTGGCCTCCCGTACAAGATTCCTCTGATGGGTCATGCGACAAACCGTTGTTTGAGCCGCTCCCATAGTCCGGTATGGAGTGTTTTCTGGAGGGCCACGATGATCACGGTGGTGTTATCGTCGCCGCCGGCCTCATTCGCCATGGCGATGAGGCGATCGGACAGCGCAGGGATGTCGTCTGAACCGCTCAGGACTTGCAGTATGTCGCTCGGGCGGACCCCTCGGGTGAGTCCGTCAGAACAGAGCAATAACAGGTCCCCACTCTTGACCGGAACCTCCGTCAGTTCAACGTCGACGCGGCTATCGACACCGAGGGCTCTCGTCACGATATTTCTTCGGGGAGATCGTTCCGCCTCTTCTTCTGTCATGACCCCCTTGAGCATTTGTTCGGCGACCCAGGAATGGTCTGTGGTGAGGGCATGGATGGCTGCGTTTCGGATGAGATAGAGACGGCTATCACCGACATGGGCGATGGCGAGCATTTCTTCTGAGAGTCGTGCGGCGACTACGGTGGTGCCCATGCCTTCATAGTCAGGCCTGCTCCACGACTCGCGAAGGATGACCTCGTTCGCCGCCCGGATCGCACTGGCGAGACGATTGGCCGCCGCAGACATCGCAGGGTCGCAGGGGCCGATCAGTGGAAGGGTTGGGTTGGTGGCGGCGTCGGTGAGATGTGTGTGAATCGCTTCGACGGCGAATGCGCTGGCAACCTCGCCGGCATTACTGCCGCCCATGCCGTCGCAGACGACATAGAGTCCGAGCGCAGGGTCGACCACAAAACAGTCTTCGTTGTGGGGGCGCTTGAGGCCGGTATCGGACTTGGCGCTATGCACTCGTTCGAAGGACAGACGACACCTCCCTTAGGCCGCGAGACTCTGTAAGCAGGCACGGAGCTCGCGCGCGAATTCGTCCGCACGCCGATACCGGTGAGGCAATTCTTTCTGTAATGCCCGATCGACGATCTCCTGCACCATCGGGGGAAGATCCGGCCGCAAGGTGTGAATGGCAGGATGCGGGTGATGGGCGATGCTGAACAGCAGAGCCGACAAATTATCGGCGGTGAACGGCGGTTGCCCCGTGAGGAGTTCGAACAACACGACGCCGAGCGAGAAAATATCCGATCGACCGTCCACTTTTTTTCCGGAGATTTGTTCCGGGGACATGTACGTCGGTGTGCCCATCACCATATTCGTCTGTGTCTTGCTGCTCGAAGCGATTTTTGCAATGCCGAAATCCATGACTTTCACGATGCGATCTTTTGTTAGCATGATGTTCGCCGGCTTGATGTCGCGATGGACCACTCCTTGTTGATGGGCATAGTCCAGCGCGTCCGCGGCGGTGGCCACAATCAGAAGGACCTCGTGGAGCGGCATCAAGTTGGGTTGCCGGGCCCATTGTTTCAGCGGTGTTCCTTCGATGAGCTCCATCGCGATATACCCCAGGTCGTTTTCTTCTCCTGCGTCATAGATCGTCACGATATTGGGATGGGAAAGACGCCCGGTGGATTCTGCTTCGCGAAAAAACCGCGCCTTGATGTCTTGTAGCTTGTCGTTGTTGTCGATCTGGTCGAGCCGCATGGTTTTGATGGCCACGAACCGTTGGATCGTGGGATCTTTCCCCAGGTAGACCAGTCCCATCGCCCCACGCCCCAGTTCTTTCAAGACCCTATAACGCCCGAGCATGCCAGGGGTGGAGGGGGTAGAGGTGATGATCGTCGACGTAGCGGAGTGATTCTTCGGTTCCGACGAAGCCTCTGTTGTCTCTTGCTCTTCTTCCTCCTCTTCGGCCAACGCCTGCACCCCTTGGCGCCTGGTCTGGAGGGGGGGGTCGAAGGCATTGCAGAGCGAACGATGGTTCATGAGCCACGCCGTCGTGAGCCAGAGCCCGGAGCCGACAAGTCCGATGGCATAGCCCGAGGCGAATCGAGCAGAGCCGATCTGCTCAACGAGTGGCAGTCCGACCTTTCTCAAGGCTTTATTGGCGAAGAGGATGACGATCAGGGTCGTGAGTGGAAGGACGAGGCTGCGGAGAAAGCTTGAGCCCCGTCCATTGTCCGGGATCTGCTGTGACGCGGCAAGGGCAAGAAGCCAGAGGAAGGTCAGCGCAAGCAGGTCTGCGCCCAATCGAATGACGTGAGGCCCACTGAGCGCCAGGTACGGAACCGTGGCGGATTGGGCTACGGCCATATTGCTCAGCAAAGGGCCAGCCAGGAGCACGGCCAAGATGGCAAAGGTATAGGGAGCGATCCAAGTCCAGGATTTCGACATAAGAATTTATGAGACTGTTCGTGAACGTCTCAAAGTGTAGCGGATGGGATGGGAGAGTCAACGAATTGTGGTAAATGCGCGCCGGCGTTGGCAAGCACGAGAGGAGGGGAGAACGGTCTATTTGTCAGGCCTGTGCGGCAGCCTTTTTCAGTGGATCGAGCAATTTCTCGGATACTTTCAAGCCGCCCTTTCCGGTGCCGACCTCGATATCCGGTTTGGTGATGCCGTGGAAATCGCTTCCACCGGTGATCAGCAAGTCCAGCCGCTTGGCCAGGTCGTGGTATTCCCTGGTCTGTCGCTTCGTGTGGCTACTATAGTGGACTTCGATGCCACCGAGGCCCTCGGCTTTCAAGGCGATCAGGAGTGCGTTCAGGCTTTCTCCCGACACCTTGGCCCAGGTGGGGTGGGCCAGCACGGCGACGCCGCCGGCCGCTCTAATCCAGGCGATGGCATCTGCCGGCGAAGGTAGCTCACGCGCTACATAGGCCGGGCGCCCTTCTGCCAGATAGCGGTCGAAGGCGTCTTTTGCCGACGTGACATAGTGTTTGTCCATCAAGACCCGCGCGATATGGGGGCGGCCGACCGCATCCGTGCCGGCCAGGGCTCGCACCTCTTCATAGGTCACATCCATTCCCAAGGCACGCAGCCGTTCGATGATCTGGGGGTTGCGGCTATGCCGGCTCTCGCGCAAGGAGGCTAAGCGGCGATTCAGTTCGGGGTCTTGCCACTGGAGGCAGTAGCCCAGGATATGCAGCTCACTGTTGCCCACACGGGAACTAATTTCTACGCCGGGGATGATTTCAATGCCCAGCTCAGCCCCGGCAGCGATGGCCTCGGGAATGCCGGTCACAATGTCGTGGTCTGTAATGGCCAGCGCGGTCACTCCAGCCTTGTGGGCGAACCGGAGCACGTCAGCCGGCGAGAAGCTGCCATCGGAGTGGGTCGTATGGAGGTGGAGATCGATGCGGCTCATGCCGGCTCGTGCGGCAGGCTACTTGGGCCTGCTTGTTGGGCGACGAGTTGCGCGGTATAGACCGCATCCGGTCCATGGCCGCCGTCATGCTCGCCTTCGTCGTACGACAAGAGGCGGAGGTTGGATGTGAGGCGGAGCAATTCATTATGGGCCAGGCAAAACTCCCAGCGGCGCGGATGACGATGGCGCAAATAGTTGTCGATGGTAAAGGTTTCGTAGATCAAGACCCCGTTGGGTTTCAGTGATTCGAGGAGTGCGGGAAACAATGCGCGATGGAGATAGAAGAAGACGAGGATGACGTCGTAGGTCTGTGCCGGAAACTCGGGCCGTTCATCCGTCGTTCGCTCAAGGTCCACCGTGCGGACCGTGAGGTTCTGGAGGTTCCGCTGCTTGGCCGTGGCTGCGAGTTGGGCCATAGTCTGCTCATCGCGGTCCATGGCATCGACCTGAAAACCCTGTGAGGCCAGAAAGAGCGAGTTGCGTCCGGACCCGGCCGCCACGTCGAGCGCCTTGCCCTTCGGTAAGCGGTGGAGTTGCTGCGTCAGAAACCGGGCCGGGGGCGGCCCCATGTCCTGAATTCGGTGAGTCAAGCGGGACCGTTCGAGCTGCACGCCGACCGAGCCGGTGACATGCTCCAGCGGAGGGGCCAGTTTTCTCACCCAGATCTTCGCCCGTTCGACGGGAAACTCGGCAAAGAGCATGGTAAGGAGCCGTTCGGAAAACGTTTCCAACAGGGCGCAGTCCTGCGTTGCGGCGATTTCAACGATCCGACCGGCCACCTCTGCATAATCGACCGCCTGGCGGATGTCATCCGAAGCCGCCGCCGGGTCAGTCTGGCATTCCAGCTCCAAGTCCACCGCCAAGGGCTGAGGCCGTCGGCGCTCCTCCGGCGTCACGCCGCAGCGCCCCTGAAACTCTAACCGTTCGATAATGATTTTTCCTGCCATGGTCACACGACGGTAATCGTGCCTTCAATGCTGAACCCTGTCTTCGAGATCGTCACCGGTGAGGCGCCAGCCTCCTTCAGTTTATCTCCCAGGCCGGATGAGGCGAGCGACTGCTGCAGGCCTTCAGCCGTCTGCCCGAGGAGAAAGTCGAGCCCGAGGACCGCGTAGTGGAGCGGGTGCCCATTCGGCCCATCGATCCGGAAGACATGGGCGCGACTGGTGCCTTCCTCGAAATCGGTAATGTGATGCTTCGGAAACTGCTCGCGCAGGTAGAGGCGGATCACATCGAATTTAGCGACATTGCTCACGAGAGTTCCTTTTGCCGTTCACGGCACATCTTGAGCACTCCGCCATTCGCAGGATGCTGAAAAAGGCCGCCAGCTTCGTTCTCGCCTTGAAAGCATCCTCAACGTACCCCTGAGGGTACGCCTCCGGTACTTTCGTCGGCTGCGGCCTTGCTGGACGGCCTTTTTGAGCATCCTTCCAGCGCGAGTTTTCTATCCAACACCTAGGATGAGGCTCAGGCCGAGCATTATACGCTCGGGATCTCCCCAAAGTCAGGAGGGTAAACGAGCTCCTGGAGCCCTTAAAAGACCGTCGTTCGTGGAGCGTGAAGCGTACTTCGTTTCAGATCAGACTCACCGAAGGGACGAACGACGAGAGGGGGAGCCGCGCCGTGAAGTGTTGGATTGCTAGGCCCGACCCCGTATATTCGTACCTTTTCCCCTTGGCCCCGAATCTTGTTCTTTGTGCAGACTAAGTGAATTCGATCTTGAAGTCGCCCATGCCAGCATTAGTTTGATGGCTTACGTGCACGTGCCGTTGTTTCTGGCCAAGCATTTCAGCGATTGCGATAACTGCGTTGAACTCTTTATGGGATACTCGAATTAGTTCTTGAACAGAAAAGACCTTGATTGTGGCTCGTTGAATCGTATCCAGGTGCGCTCGGACTTGATGTAGCTGCCAGGTCGGATTATTCACGACCGTAATTTGTAGGTTGTGAATGTAATCACTCAAATAATCACGAAGAACTCGCTCTACATCGACGCTCGCTTTGGACGGTAATGCGCACACTGCTTCAAATAGTTCCCCGTATCTCTCTTCTAATTCCGCAGTGGTCATGGCTTTCGCCATTTCCTCAATCTCCGCTCCAACGGCATGTCGCTTGGCGTCGTCTGTTAGCGCGTAGTGGTCTCCCGTGTACTTCGGCAGGTATCTTTCCAGCGTTCCGCCGGGCAAGAGAATGACATTTTTTCGTTTTAATGCAGCCACAATCTGCTTTAATCGTCCCTCAATGTCTTCGACATCTGCCTGAGACGTTGCAGCGATTAGAGGTGATCGATTACGACTAATTGCTGTCATTACCGATACACGGGCTTTTGCCCATTGTTTCCCATTCCATTGTGCTCTCGGCCCCAACCCTTTGAGGAACTCCACCAATCGCGCCAGTGGTTGCGAAATATGATTGACCGCGAGAAGTTGATCAACCACGCCCGTTAATTTGCTATCCAACTCCCCGCAGTACTTTGAAAAGTCGTTCCCTACACCCGCAGCTACTAAAAAGCTCTGCACCGAACCGTCTCTCTTCACACAGGCTCGAAGATTGCCTCCGAACAGGCTATCGAGGTCGTACAAGAAATGGGCACTCTTGCCAAAGGCTATGCATAAATCTAAGTAGCGATTCACTTCCTCGCAACCACCAGCGTCGATAATGCAGCTTCCTGCCCCAGCAACTGATACGCCGCGCGCTTCCTGCATAGTTCCAACGAGCTGAGCGTCTAGAGTTCCCTCGACGAAAATTGGGTTATCGGAGAAGAAGAGCTGTTTATGGTGCACGTTTAATCGTGGTACCAATGAGGAGAGTTTCGCTGTCGCATCGGGACCAAGATTGAGAATATGGTTTGGGGTTGAGTGGTTTAGGGTGAACGAAATAACAGACTTCACATCCTCGACAGATCGAAAGTCGAGGATAAAGGGGGAATGCGTGACCAGAAAAACAATCTTCTTTTTCTTGTCCGTGCTCGGGTCACCTGCAACCTTGCGTACTTCTTGCATGAAGAACGCTTGATATTGAGGGTGTAGGTTGAGCTCCGGTTCGTCGATAATCAAATATGGATGTTCGCTGTTATATAAATGCGTCAGGAGGACAAGCAGTTCCTTGATTCCATGACATTCATCGCGGTCAAGCCTGTAGGAGCTGCCGGTTTCTCCTAGTACAGCCCGTGCAAGAAGACTCCCTGAGTCCCATTCGAGATAGATTTTTCGATTAAACAGATGGCTGAGTGTCGCCTCGATCTGAATGCGGAGATCCATCCGTTCTTCTAGAAGTATGATTGTATCGATTCCTGACCCCTGGAGACCTGCTTGCTTCAATATGCTGAAATGGTTCTTGGCAAGCCCGGCAGAGAAATGGTCGCCAAAAGAATTTCTCAGCGCACTGATCTGCTCCATGCCACTGAGCCGATCCGTTCCGAGCATACGCACATTGGGCAGATGGGATTGCAGCGTTCCTGCGAATTTTGATTTCCCGCTGCCGTTGGGGCCGACCAGGAAATTGATGGCTCCGATTTGCGAGGTTTCAAACTTTTTCTGTAGCCATGGTAATGGAAGGTCGAATGACAATTCTTTGCTTATCATGCGTATTGCATCCCTATATAATTTATGCTCGTGAGTCGATCATTTTCGCGAAGCCCCGGTTGCGAGCGCTTCCCATAATAATTAAGGTAGCCGGATTCCACGTAGCAAGGCAGTCTCAGCAATCCGTTGTAGGCAAGTTTACTGCAGATCCAAGTGCGTATCTACTGTACGCCGGCAGGGTGTTTCCCCAATATCGTGCGTTCTTTCTCTTGTGTGAGGGGAGGCAGCTTGGTAGGTCCCACACCGCGCGCATTGAACGAGCACTGTTTCATCGTGCGCGTTCAGCGAGCGAAAGGGACCATCCAGGCCACCCTGCCCCTCTATTGACTGCCCTTTACCCCGGCTCCTATAATCCCCACCAGGATTGAGTCGTAACGCGCTGATTTAGCTAAAAAATGGCAGAATTTACGCATTTCAACGAGTCAGGCCGGGCGCGGATGGTCGACGTCAGCGCCAAACATTCGACCGAGCGGGTCGCTACGGCTCAGGCTACGGTTTTTCTCCTTCCAGAAACCCTTGAAAAGATTCAGCAGGGCAAGATCGCCAAGGGCGATGTCCTGTCCGTGGCGCAGGTTGCCGGCGTGATGGGGGCCAAGCGGACCCCGGACCTCATCCCCATGTGCCATCCACTGCTGATCACCAGCGTCGATATCTCCTTCAAAGAAGAATCCCAGCCAAACCACGCAGGCTTCTGTGCCATCAGCATCTTCGCCACGGTGAAAACCACGGGGCAAACCGGGGTCGAGATGGAAGCGATGACGGCGGCTACCGTGGCGGCATTGACCATCTACGATATGTGCAAAGCAGTCGATCGAGGGATGAGTTTCAGTGATGTATGTTTGCTCTCAAAGTCAGGCGGCAAGTCTGGAACGTACACGAGGCCAGGCTGAGCTATTATGGTCACGATTAAGCTATTCGGTATGACGAAGATGTTGGCAGGGAATCAAGGCTCTCTCTCGCTGGCATTGACGAATGGGCGACGAGTGAAAGATTTGGTTGAGCTTCTTGATGACGGATATCCGCAGATCGGGGAGTTGATTCATACCAAGAAGGTCCTGGTGTCGGTCAATCAGGAGATTGCCCACGAGGACATGGAAATTCGGGACGGCGATGAGATCGCATTATTGCCTCCCTTTGCAGGTGGATCTGGGATGGAACCAATAGATGAGAGCCAGCTCGTTCGGGTGCAGCGGGAGAACTTTTCCATCGATCGAGAGCTCGACCGGGTCAAGAGCCGATCGAAGCGGATCGGGGGGATCGCGACGTTTCTCGGAATTGCCCGGGATCGTTCGAAAGGGCGGGATGTCGACAGCATTACCTTCGAGCATTACGAAGGGATGGCGGAGAAGAAGCTCCGCGAGATTCGCGAGCGGGGGCTGAAAGATTTCGACATTCTGGAGCTTCTGATCATCCATCGGTATGGCGAGATCACGATCGGTGAGAACATCGTGTTGATCATTGCCGGTGCCGAGCATCGGGCTGAGGCGTTTCGTGCCTGCGAATGGGCGATCAGTGAATTGAAGCAGATCACGCCGATCTGGAAACTCGAACATACGCCGGAAGGTGAAGTCTGGGTTGAGGAGCATCCCTAGAGGCGTGACGAGGGCAGTCGTGAATCCTATGCTGAGGGGAAGGGGACGCCTGTGAATCCAGTAGGAGCCAGCGATTCGGTGGTGCCTGTCGGCGATACGTTCGGCCGACCGCTTCGCAGCTTGCGTCTGTCCGTGACAGATCGCTGCAACCTCCGTTGCAAGTATTGCATGCCGGAAGAGGACTATGTCTGGCTGCCGCGCGAGGATGTGCTGACCCATGAGGAAATGGCGAGCCTGACGGGCTATTTCACCGACCTCGGCGTGGATCGGGTGCGGCTGACCGGTGGAGAGCCTTTGCTCCGGCGTGATTTGCCCCGGTTGATCCGCATGCTGCTCCAAAACAGGCGGATCACGGACATCGCCCTGACCACGAACGGTATTCTGTTGGCTGATCAGGTTGAAGCGCTGTATGAGGCAGGCCTCCACCGCGTCACAGTCAGCCTCGACACCATGAGGCCGGAACGATTTCGACAACTGACTCGTCGTGATGAGTATGCGCGTGTGATGGAAGGAATTGCGTCGGTGGGTCGCGCGGGATTCACTGGCTTGAAGCTCGATACGGTGGCGATCAAGGGGTTCAATGACGATGAGCTGGTTGCGCTGATCGAGTTCGGGAAACGTGTGCAGGCGGAAGTGCGGTTTATCGAATATATGGACGTCGGCGGGGCGAACGAATGGTCGCAACAGAAAGTATTGTCCCGAGCCGAGATGCTGGCGCTGCTGAGCGGGCATTACGGGACGATCGAGCCGATGCCGGAGCGGGGCACTGCGCCGGCTCAGCGGTTTCTGTTGCCGGACGGGACGACCTTTGGGATCATCCCGTCAACGACCACGCCGTTTTGTGCAACCTGCGATCGTAGCCGGGTCACGGCCGACGGTATGTGGTACCGCTGTTTGTACGCGACGGCGGGAACGGATCTGCGCAAGCCACTCCGCGCCGGCGCCTCGGATGACGAGATGCGCGCGGTGATTCGGGCCGGCTGGGAAGGCCGCCGCGACCGGGGCGCAGAGGACCGCAAGGCGCTCGAGCGGGATGGGTTGCGTGTCGGGGGGCTCATCGGTATTGAGAAGCTCCGCGAAGATCCCCATCTCGAAATGCATGCCCGCGGCGGTTGACGTCCCACCTGGCTGCCGACCTCTGCCACGGGGCCAAATCTTGTCGATGGCTCATGCTGGATACTGAATTCCTCACAATCGTAGGACTCGGGTTTGTGCTGGGGCTTCGCCATGCCTTGGACTCAGACCATTTAGCGGCCGTTTCCACGGTGCTGGCGCAGCGGCCCTCGTTGCCTGCGTCCGGCATGATTGGATTCAGCTGGGGGCTGGGCCATACGGTGGTCTTGTTACTGGTCGGGGCGGTGGTCTTGGTGTTTCGTGTGCCGATTCCTGAATCTGTGGCGTTGGCGGCTGAGTTCGGCGTCGGTGCGATGCTCGTGTTGCTCGGTGGCATGCTCGGGGTGCGATTGCTCCGGGAGCGCTGGCATGTGCATACACATGCCCATGACGGTGCGCCGCATGTGCATTTACATAGTCATGCGTTGGTAGAAGATCACGGACATGGACATTGGTGGCGCGACTCCGTTCGGCCATTCTGTATCGGTATGGCCCATGGTCTGGCCGGGTCGGCCGCGCTGTTGATGATCGTGTTGTCCTCCGCGCGGTCGGTGTCGGAAGGGCTCATCTATATTGCGGTATTCGGTGTTGGTTCGATCCTGGGTATGATGTTGGTCGGGATCGTCGTGAGTCTTCCCATGTTGTGGTCGTTGAACTTCAGCCGTCCCCTGTTTCTCGCGGTCCAGGGGTTGGCAAGTCTTGGGAGTGTGGCCGTTGGACTCGCCCTGATGTTCCAGATCGCCTTCGGCGGTCAACCCTTTTGACTCCCGTATCGTGACGGTCATCGATGGGAAATCTACGTGCGTCATATGGGCGGCTATGGTATTCTGCCGTTCTCTTCGTGTGTCGTTCGTATTGGTGAGTGAGACGGGCGAGACTGGCGGGAAACGCGCGACTCGCAAAGATGACACTTCCGACCTGTCCCGCTTTTCGCGACAGTCTCGCGCGAATAACGAGTCCCGCTTGCGACTAAGAGGAGCGCGTTATGGCTTGGTTTAAAAAACAAAAAACGACTGAGGCGGAGGCCCCGAAACGATCCAAGCTTTCGGAGGGCATGTGGCTCAAGTGCAATCATTGCCGGGAGATCGTCTATCGTAAAGAGGTTGAACGGAACAATAAGGTCTGCCCGAAGTGCGATTACCATTTTCCCATCTCCGTCTTGGAGCGCATTGCGCTCTTGGTCGACTTCGGCTCATTCAAAGAATGGGATGCGGAGCTCGGCCCCTTGGACCCCCTGAGTTTTCAAGACACGAAGTCGTACAAGGATCGGGTCAAAGCGCATCAGGAGAAGACCGGCCGCAAAGACGCCATGGTGATCGGCGAGGGGATGATGAACGGTCGCCGGGTGGTGCTGTGTGTCTTCGACTTCAGTTTTATGGGCGGCAGCATGGGATCGGTGGTCGGCGAAAAAATTTGCCGGGCGATTGATCGCGCGCTGGAAACCCGCTTGCCGGTGATCCTGGTTACCACCTCCGGAGGCGCCAGGATGCAGGAGGGGATTCTTTCCCTGATGCAGATGGCCAAGACCTCTGCCGCGGTTGCCAAGCTGGGCGAGGCGAAATTGCCGTTTATTTGTTTGTTAGCCGATCCCACGTTCGGAGGCGTCACCGCGAGCGTCGCCATGTTGGGCGATGTGATTCTTGCCGAACCGAAAGCGCTGATCGGCTTCGCCGGGCCCCGCGTCATTGAGCAGACCATCAAGCAGCAGTTGCCGGATCAGTTTCAGCGCGCAGAGTTTCTGCTCGAGCATGGCATGATCGATATGATCGTGGAGCGCAAGCAACTGAAGGAAACCTTAAGCACACTCGTGGCCCACTTTTAAGCCTGGTTCCCCTATGACCTATCCGGGCTAACCTTCCATCCTGCCTGATCACACCATGACCTATTTGTCTGCCGTGAGCTTTCTCTTTCGCCTGCAAAAGCATGGCATTAAATTGGGTCTTGAGACGATGACGTCCCTGATGGGGCGACTCGGGATGCCGCAGAGCAAGTACCGCACGCTGCATATCGCCGGGACGAACGGAAAGGGCTCCACTGCGGCCATGACTGCCGCGATATTGCAGGCAGCAGGGTATCGAGTGGGGCTCTATACCTCGCCTCACCTCGTGGAGTTTCGAGAGCGGATTCGCGTGAACGGCGAGATGATTGCGGAGTCGCAGGTGACACAATTGACCGAACGCATTCAGACCTTCTGTCAACCGGACCTGTCGCCGACCTTCTTTGAATATACGACGGCGATGGCGTTTCAGCACTTTGCCGACTCAGGGGTGGATGTGGCCGTGCTGGAAGTCGGGTTGGGTGGGCGCTTCGATGCGACGAATGTCGTGACTCCCTTGGCCTGTGCGGTGACGACGATTGGCCTCGATCATCAGGAATATCTGGGGACCACACTCGCCTCGATCGCGTTCGAGAAGGCCGGCATTATCAAACAGGGGGTGCCGGTGGTGCTGGGGCGGCTGGATGATGAGGCACGGCGCACGATCGAGCAGGTGGCTAAGGAGCGGCAAGCTCCGGTGTTTCGCCTGCAAGAAGACTTTCACACAGAGGGGACGGGGCCTGAGGACTTTTCCTATCGCGGCATGGGTGTTCACTATGACGAATTGGCCTGTGCCTTAGAGGGGCGACATCAACTGGATAACGCGGCCTGTGCGTTGGCGCTTTTGGGTGCGGCATCCCCTCAAGGGATTGCGGTCACGGCTGAAGCGGTACGGGCGGGCTTGCTGGCGGTCGACTGGGCCGGGCGATTGGAGGTGGTCGATCACGATCCGACGATCCTGCTGGATGGCGCACATAATCCCGCTGCCGCCAGGGTTTTGGCTCACTACCTCACCGAGTATGCCGGATCTCATCCGTCCCGCCCTGTCGTCCTGGTCCTTGGCATGATGCGCGATAAGGACCATCGAGGGTTTGTCGAGCCGCTGAAGGGCCTGGTGGATGAAGTCGTGTTGACACAGGCGGATCTTCCCCGTTCATTCACCGCGCAGGAACTTCGAGCTGCGCTCGATAGTGTGTTGCCGCATTCACATGTCATGTCCTCGCTCGGTGCGGCGATGGCCTTGGCCAGACAGCTGGCCACACCGGATGGGCTGATCTGCGTTACGGGCTCGCTCATGCTGGTGGGTGAGTGTAAGGCCTGGATCCGTGGCTGTGGACTGTCGCCGCTTCGGGGCTGATATGACAGGCATGGTGAGGCGGTTATCCAGGTGTCTGGCCGGTTGGTTGCTGGTGGGGCTGCTGTTCCCGGTCCTTGGGCATGCCGTGGGGAATCAGGCTAAGTCCGTTCCAGTGGCGACATCCTCAGGTGGGCTCCCGCTCGATATCACTGCAGAACGAATCGATTATCTCCAAGAGCAAGAGACCTACGAAGCCAATGGCTCGGTGGTGGTGAATCAGGGCACCATGCGTCTCACGGCCGATCACATGACGATTCATGCCTTGCCCGGCGTCGTGATCGCCACGGGCCATGTCAGGCTCATCGATCCCAAAGCCGACCTCGCGGCCGAACGGTTGGAACTCAATGTGAATACCGAAGCGGGGGTGGTCACCCATGGGCGGGTCTATCTCAAAGCCTCGAATACCTCAGTCGAGGGTCGCCTCATGCAGCGGTTTTCAGAAGACCATTATCGGGTGAAAGAGGGCCGGTTTACGAACTGCGATGCGCAGGAGGGTGAGACGCCGGCCTGGCGGTTTGAGTTTAAAGATCTTGATCTGAATGCGGGCGATCACGTGGGCTTTACCGGCGGATGGCTCTGTGTGAACGATGTTCCGGTGGTTCCGATTCCCACGATGACCTATCCGCTCTCCAGTCGACGGAGTGGGTTTCTCATTCCGAATATCGGGTACGACAATCGATTCGGGACGCACCTCCAGGAAAGTTTTTATTGGGCCATCAATCCCAGCCAGGATCTGACGATCTCTCCTTCGTATTACAGCAGTCTCGGCTATGGAAGCGATTTCGAGTATCGCTATGTCCTGGACCAGAAATCGAGAGGGCAATGGTTTATCAGTTATCTGCAGCAGACGAAATTGCCGAATGTGTCAGGCGTCACCGATAACGGGGGCAGCGCGTCACAATCCCGCGCCCTCATCGCCGGGACCCATACCCAGCAGTTCACGCCGGATTTGTTGCTGCGCGCTCAGATAAGTTTTGTGACCGATCCAAACTACCTGCAGCAACTCAGCAACTCAGGTGCTCAACGGGCGCTCCCGAGCAGTGAGAATAATATCTTAGCCACGCAGCGGCTGCCCTATGGGAACCTCTATTTTCTCGGTCAATACCTGCAGCCTCTCCAGGCGGGAGGTAAGGATACGTTCCAGCGGTTGCCGGAAACCGGCTATAGCCTTCCCAACCTGTCGCTCTTCAACTCGCCGCTGCTCCTTGGGTTGGACAGTAATTATGTGAACTTCTATCGTGAGCAGGGCTTTACGCTCAACCGGGTGGATGTGATGCCCGGTCTCACCACCGATGTCATCGACTTGGGGCACATCATCGGGCTGACACCGCAAGTGAAGGTCCGGGAGGTCTATTACACTCGCGGCGTTGAGTCGAGTAATAGTCAGCATCGAGAGACGTTGTGGGCCGGCCTTGACGCAACCTCGAAACTCAGTCGACGATTCGGAGTGAAAGACGGTGGCTCGTTCCTGCATACGCTCGAACCGAGCGTCGTCTACGAGTATGTGCCGCCTACGGATCAGTCGAAGATTACGCAGATCGATCAGGTGGACGATCTGCCGAAGAAGAATTTGCTGACCTATGCCCTCCGCAGCCGGTTGCTGGAACAAGCGGGCAGCAGCAGTTTTAATTGGCTGGATTTCACGATGGCGCAGAGTTATCACGTGGGTGCGACGCAAACGAGAGCGCGTGATTTTACTCCGGGGGCCTCTCCGCAGCTCGGATCGATTACGCAACCGCTGCAGCCGGCGACGGTGGCCATTGACGGCAAGAAACTGTCCGACCTCTGGATGCGGGCCGTGATCGGTAATACGACGCCGCAGTTCACGCCGGCTCAGTTAGCAGGAGCCGCATTCGGTCGTGGCGCCGGGGTTGTCCCCGGTCAGCAGCCGGCCCTCAATCAGTATCTGACCATCGATACGTTTATCGATCCCTACCGATCCACGGTGAGTCAATTCAATACCGACCTTCGGGTGCAGCAGTCGAACTACTGGTATATGGAGGTCGGACAGCGATTTTCTCGCGACGGAAACCGTGTCCGACGTGGGGACATCTGGAATCCCATTTCGTTCAATGAGGTCTATGCCCCGACGACAGAGATCCAGTTTGTCACGGCAGGCGGTGGGTTTCGAACGCCCTGGGGTTGGACGATCGGCGCCAAGGGTTACTACGATGTGAAGAACGGCAAGAGCCCTGAATACGATGTGGTTGCGCTCTACCAGAATCCCTGCAAATGTTGGTCTCTGGGGCTCTACTATCTACAGTTCCCAGACCGTGCGCAGTACAACTTCATGTTGAGCCTGACGGGCATTGGTTGGACGGAAAACTTCGGTACAGCGGTGCTCCGAAGTATTCTCAGCCCGCTGCTTGTAGGGGAGAAAGGTCTGCCCTGGGCCGCGCCAGGTGGGCCATATGGAAGGGCACAGTCGCTTCTGCCCCAGACTGGAATGGGAGGGGTGGCCCGGTGAGTCGATGGTGCCGTGGAGCCGCGCGCGGCGCGTCGCGCATCGGCTCGATGGATTTGACTCCCCGAAGAGGGCTGGTATACGATGCCCTATCGATTTGAAATTTATTCCCGTACTCAGCGAAGGAGGAATACGACGTGGCTGGTGATGCACTGAAAGTTGAAGATGGAACGTGGGATGCCGATGTCATGAAGTCCACTGAACTGGTGATGGTCGACTTCTGGGCGGTTTGGTGTGGCCCCTGCCAAATGGTCGCTCCGATTATCGAGGAATTGGCTAAAGAATATGCCGGGAAAATGAAGGTGCGGAAGCTCAATACCGATGAGAATCCGGAAGTGGCAGGCCGCTATCAGGTCATGAGTATCCCGACGATTCTGTTTTTCAAGAACGGCCAGGTCGTGGAAAAACTCGTTGGCGCACGACCCAAGCGGCAGTTCAAAGAAATGATCGATTCCCTGCTGGCGCAACCAGCCGGCTCAGCCTAGGAATGTAGTCACCTGCCGCAATGCTCTCCGAGTTGCGCATCGTCAATTTCGCGCTCATTGAGCAGCTCAGTCTCCAATTCCAGTCAGGGTTTATCGTCCTGACCGGGGAGACCGGGGCTGGCAAATCTCTCCTCATCGATGCGATTGCGTTGCTGGTCGGTGGACGGGCCTCCACCGACCAGATTCGTACTGGTGAAGATGAGGCTCAGCTCGAAGCATCGTTCCACCTCCCGGACACCCATCCACTCCTCCAACGATTGCGGTCGCTAGACCTCATCGGTCAGCACGAGTCCGAACTGATTCTTCGGCGTGTCCTCTCCCGATCCGGTCGCCATCGCGTGTACCTCAACGGCAACCTCTGTCCCCTTCGTGTATTCGAAGAACTCGGGGGCACCCTCGTCGATATCCATGGTCAGCATGAGCAGCAATCGTTGTTGGTCACGGCCAAACAACTCGATGCCCTCGATGCGTTCGGACGCCTCCATGAGTTGCGTGGACGGTACGAGCAGACCTATCAGGGATGGAAAGATCTCCACGCGCAGTTGGATGCCTTGCAGCATGAAGGTGTCGATCGTGCACGACTTGAAGATATGTTGCGGTTTCAGTCGCAGGAGATCGAGCAAGCCGGCTTGCTGCCCGATGAAGAAGAACGGGTTCGTCATGAGCGGCAGCGACTGGTCCATGCGAACCGGCTGAGGGAGTTGGCCCATGAGGCCTATGTGGAATTGCAGGCGGATGAGCAGGCGGTCCTCACCAGGCTTGGGCGGATCGAACGGACCCTTGCAGAGCTGGCTCAGACCGACCCAGCAATGGGTGATTGTGAGCAGGTTGCTAAGGACTCCGCGATCCAGCTCAAAGAGCTTGCCGGACGGCTGCGCGATTATGCCGAACAGCTAGAGTTCGATCCGGACCGGTTGGCTGTTGTGGAGGACCGACTCGATCTCATCCAGCAACTGAAGAAAAAGTATGGAGGGTCTGTCGAGGCAGTACTTGCGACGGGGAGACGGGTGCAGGAGGAGCTGCAGCTCTTGGAAAATCGTGAGGAGCGTACCGCTGAGTTGACCGTACGGTTGGACGAAGCGGTTGGACGCCTTCGCACGCTCGCGCAGCAGCTGTCGAAGAAACGGATGGATGCAGCCAAGCGAATGACGGTGCTCGTGGGTGCGGAGCTGGTCGCATTGAAAATGGAGCAGGCTATTTTTCAGGTCACGGTTTCGAGTGATGAGTCGGATGAAGAGCTTGGACCGTCTGGGCGTGACCGAGCAGAGTTCCTGCTCTCAAGTAATCCTGGTGAGCCAGCGAGGCCGTTGGGACGAGTGGCCTCCGGCGGGGAACTATCGAGGATTATGTTGGCGCTCAAAACTGTATTGGCCGAGATGGACCAGGTGCCGGTTGTGGTGTTCGATGAAATCGATACGGGTGTGGGCGGGGCGGTTGCTGCCGCTATGGGAACGAGGTTGCGCAAGCTCGGGTCGTTCCATCAAGTGTTCTGTATCACCCACCTTCCTCAGGTTGCTGCTCAAGCGGAGCATCATCTGCTGGTAGAAAAGGGACTGGAGAGTCAGCGCACATCTACGTCGGTTCGAGCGCTTAAAGGGATAGGACGAGAAGAGGAAATCGCCAGAATGTTGGGCGGACTGACCATTACGAAAAAAGTACGTGAAACGGCAGCGGAACTCATTGCGGGGGCGAAGGGGAAACGGTCTGAGTGAGTGGGCGAGCTGTCAGGCTAGTCGGTAGGGGCTGTTGCTGTCGCCATTGCCGGAAGGCATGCTTTGCATTCCTGGATCACATGCGTAAAGAGTTCGGTCAACTTCGGTTCGAAGTGTGTGCCGGCATGCGCACGCATCTGTTGGCAGGCGTCATCAATTGAGAGGGGCGTTCGGCCGGGAAGCTCCGCGGTCAGATGGTCGAATGCTTGTGCCAGACATACAATACGGGCCAGTTGAGGAATGCCTTCTTCCTGCAGTCCATAGGGATAACCTGAGCCATCCCAGCGTTCATGGTGATAGGCAATGATCTGCCCCACCTCAGCCGGCAGCCCTAATGGCAACACGAGTTTCCCGCCCATTTCCGGGTGGAGACGATTGCCGACGGATTCCCCATCCATCGCGATTTCATCTTCGGCGAAGTGATAGGTTTCAGGTCCGACCTTGCCGATGTCGTGGAGGAATGCGCCCAATGCCAGAGACTTTTGCTCAGCGGGCGTTAAGTTGATGCGGTTGGCTAAGAGGGTCGCGTAGAAGCTGACTCGGCTGCAGTGGTTGAGCAGCTGCCGATCTTTGGCCTCGAGCAGGTCTGAGAGCAGAGGGAGGAGCTGGCTTGGCATGGATTCACAGCCGGATGCCGGCTCTGGCGTCGGCTTTCCGATCGCCTGGTATCCCACGAATAATTTCTTCCACGCCTGCGCGCCCTCGGCTTCTGTTCCCCAGAGTCCGGTCGATGTTCTGAGGAAATGTCTGAGGAAGTCGAGCCGTTGTTTCTTCTCGAGAGTTTGGTTGACGAGAGAAAGCAGTTCCGTGACATTGAAGGGCTTGAGCAGATAGCCTGCCGCGCCTTGGCGAATCCCTTCCATGGCGGATTTCAGGCTCCCGTATCCGGTGACCATGATGACTTCAACGTCGGCATGGTCATGTTTGATGTCTTGAAGGAGATCTAATCCTTGGCGGTCTGGAAGTTTCTGATCGAGTGTAATGAGGTCTATCGGCTCGGAGTTGAGCACGTCAAGAGCGGCATTCGCTGATTCTGCGGCGTGGATTTTGAAGAAAGGTCTGAGAATAGCTGAAAGGGCGTCACGAGGTCCTGCTTCATCATCGATCACGAGCAAGGTCGGCACATTCTTCGCCGACTCAGGATTCACAGGTAAGGTCATAGATGTCCTCTCCCGCTAACCGCGCACCGTCAAAGCCATTGGCGGTATTTAAAGCAAATTCCGTTCCATTTCAGTATGTTAGCTACTGGCATCAACCCGATGTGGCTTGCGATGCACGGTAGCCCATATGTAGATCCATTGAGCAAAAGACTACGTATATAGCGTAAAAAGCGTCAGCCAAATCGTGCAAAAATGACGCAGTAGGCTGAAGAACTGTGCTATTCCTGCACTATGGCCTGAGGTTCGGCGTTGACTTCCTGGTCTGGCCGGCCGATTCCCAACGTGTCCATGCGGTATTTCAGCATCCGGCGGCTGATTCCGAGCAGGTTGGCGGCATGAGTTTGGACATATCCTGTTCGTTTCAGGGCATCCAAGATAATTTCGCGCTCGAATTCCATGACGGCTTTTTCGAGCGATAGTCGCCCTGCGAGGGTGTCATCGCGCAGTGAGGTGGAGCGAGTATCGTTCTTTAGGATGGTCGGGAGATGTTCGGGGGTGATGGTGTCAGACCCCTTGGACCAAATGAATGCCTGCTCGATGATGTTCTCCATTTCCCGCACATTGCCAGGCCAGGGATAGCGGGAGAGAAGGTCGACGGCATCTTTGGAAAATTCTTGAGGCGGACGGTTTTCTTCCTCGATGCGCTTTGCCAGAAAATGTTTGGCGAGGAGGGGGACATCTTCACCCCGTTCACGGAGCGGAGGCAAATACAGCGCAATGACGTTGATACGGTAGTAGAGGTCTTCGCGGAATTGTCCTTTGCGAACGAGTTCTTCAAGATTCTTGTTTGTCGCGGTGACGATGCGCACATCCACCTTGATGGATTGCACCCCGCCGACTCTGGTGAATTCTCGTTCTTGCAAGACGCGCAGCAGCTTGGCTTGTGTCATGGCGCTGAGGTCGCCGATCTCGTCGAGGAAGAGCGTGCCGGTATTCGCGAGTTCAAATTGTCCGACTCGGCGGGCTGTGGCATCCGTGAACGAGCCTTTCTCATGGCCGAAGAGCTCACTCTCGATGAGCGTTTCGGGAAGGGCGGCACAATTGAGCGCGATGAAGGGCCGTTCGCGCCTGCCGCTATTGTAATGGAGCGCCTTCGCGACCAGCTCCTTTCCCGTTCCGCTCTCTCCGGAAATAAACACGGTGGTGCGGCTGTCGGCGACTTGTTCGATTTTGGTGTAGATGTCTTGCATCGACGGGCTCTTGCCGATCAGATTGTGAAAGGCATACCGTCGAACGACTTGCGCGCGGAGCTGTTTCACCTCCCGCTGGAGTTCGTGATCCTTGAGTGCGCGATCGACAATGATGCGGAGCTCTTCTACGTCGAAGGGTTTCGAGAGGTAGTCAGCGGCGCCGAACTTCATGGCGTCGACGGCAGTTTTTACCGACTTGGTGCCAGTCAGCATGATGACCGGCGCCGGCCGGTCTTCGGCGCGTATGGTTTGGAGTAACGCCAGCCCGTCGGTGCCAGGCAGGATGACGTCGAGGAGGACCAGATGGGGCGCTTCCTTGCGGAAGAGCTCGAGTCCCTCTTGGGCGTCTGCGGCTTGGATCGTTTCGTAGGCTGGCTCGAGTACCGCTTTCAATGAGGCCCGAACCCGGGCCTCATCATCGATCAACAGGATTCGCTTTTTCATGCTGGTGTCCATTGGGTGTTGGCGATTATGCGGGCAAGGCCGGTAGGCTCACGAAAAACGTCGTACCGATACCGACTGCACTCTTTACCCGGATCTCGCCGTGATGTTCTTGAATAATTTGATGGACAATCGTCAAGCCGAGTCCCGTTCCTTCGTGTTCTCCGCTTTCGTGTTTGGTCGTGAAAAATGGGTCAAAAATATGTTCGAGATTGATCTCTTGGATTCCCTCACCGGTATCCTCGATCTCGATGTGGGCCCAGACGTTCCCTCCCGGCTTCACCACTGTTCTGGTTTGAACACGTAACCGCCCACCCGCCCCTGCCATCGAGTCTATGGCATTGAGGAGGAGATTGAGCAGGACCTGCTTGATCTGTTGTCGATCCAGCATGACACGAGGCAGGTCAGACGCCAACTCTTTTTCAATCTTGATCCCACGGCTGTCCGCCTTCACGTCGATGAAATAGAGACAGGAGGCGACAAGATCGTTGAAGTCTTCGTCCGTCAGTTTGGGTTCCATGTACCGGGCGTAGTCGAGAATTTCCTGGATCAATCGCTCGATTCGATACACATCGTCGAGCACGACTTTGCTGAATTCCTGAATAAATTGCGGGTCATCTTTTCGTTCAGGGGCCAACTGGATAAAGGTTTTAATCGAGGTGAGGGGGTTTCTGATTTCATGAGCGAAGCCGCCGGCGATCGTCTCAAGGGATTTCAGCCGATCCGTCCGCTTCATCAGTGTGTGTGAGCGATGCAGGTCTTCGTACAGCACAATGGTGTCGAGTGCATTAGTCGCAGTTTGTGCCAGTGCGGCGAGCAGGGTCTTATTCAGCGGCTGTCCTGTCGTGAGAGGGACTGCTGCGCCGAGGACGCTGAAGGCAATGAGACGGCCTTTGTTGAGATGCGGCACGATGCGGGAGGCCTGCATCGATTCCAGCGCCCTGCATGCGTCGGCTCCGAAGTCGGGGTCTTGGAGGTCGATCGCCGAGTCGACCTGTGCCATGATCCGGTTGGTGGCGAGCAGGTGGTGAGGCAAGGGATGGCTCACGGCCATCGTTGGAGGAATACAGGCGAGGGTATCCGACCCAACCATGTTGGCGCAGCGATAACATTCGTGTTCGCGGTCCAGGACGAATAACACACCATGGGTCGTCATCCCTACTCGACAGAGTTCTTGGATAATGCGATTGCCGATGGTGGGCAGGTCTGTCATCGTGCCCAGGTCTGACGCAAACTGTGTGACGATAGTTAAGAGCTCACTGGAAGACAATGCTGAAAAGTCGGTATTCGATGGGGGTGGCGTCATAACGAAGAGGGAGCACGGTGGTGCCTGGTGAGAGCCATCGAGATGTGCATATTGCGCATGAATGGTCTACGTGTTCAAAGATGTACAGGCGGGAGTATACACGGCACGGGCACGTTCAGCTAGCGGATTTACCTTTTTCGATGACGGCGAAGAGGCCCTGCCCATCGAAGGCAGGAAGGATGCGGGGCGTGAGGATACCGGCTTGGTGGAGAAATGAGGTGAGCGATGAGCGGTCGAAGGTGTGCAGCAATCCATGCCGGATGGCCTCGCGGAGTCGCCCAAGGTAATGCAGCAGGATCTGGGCTTGCGGACTAAATTCATCCTGATTCGCGCTGTGCAGGTGTCGGCGATAGAGCGCCGAGAGGTCGGTCTCAGGCTGGAAGACCGTGAGGACGAGGCGTCCCTTGGGGTGAAGCACGCGGTACAGCTCACGAATGGTGACCAGCGGAGAGGGAACGAACAACAGTGACAGGTTGCAGACGATGCGATGGAGCGAGTCATTTTTGAAGGGTAGGCCCTGGCTCCAATCCGTATGCACCCATTCAGCCGTCAGAGGCGGGTGGATGGTGAGTGTGCCTGCAAAGTCACTGTCGAGTTCCCGATGCAACGCACGAAGACTCTGTCGTGCCAGTGTCAGCGATTCGTGAGAATGCCCCAAGCCGATGACATGGACGGGACGTTCAGGACTCCATCCGCGCTGGCGCGAGCGGTAGGCTTGATTCACCATTGTGGCTCGGACCAAATCGCCATGGCCGACCCCCACGTCCATGAGTATGGAGCCCGGTTCGAGCGGGCTGAGCAGCCGGTAGAGATCGTCTAAGAGTTTCCAGTATTCGTGCAGATTCCCGAGCTGGGTAAGCTGCTGCAGGTGCGCGACCCTCAGGGCTTCGCGCGTTATCTGTGAGAGGTTATGTCGAAGGCGGGTGCGCTCCAATTCGATGCGCTGTTGACGGGCCAGCATATCGCGGGCCTGTATGCTGAATTCAGCCGGAGCGGCTGGCAGTGAGATGGCGATTGCGATCTGCTCCAGGATCTGTCGGAAGGCCAGCGGGTGGTGCTCATTGAATGGGAGCTCCTGGCCGGCCAGCGGAGTGGGAACCGTTGCGAGGCGGGTATGGGCTCCCAACGCCGTGAGGAATGCCTGCGGGAGATCCGCCGGAGGCAGCGGACCGAAGGGTGGGCCTGGAATTGTGAGAATGGCCGATGGTGAACGAAGGAGGCGCAGATCCGCAAGTGTGGAGGCAAGGTCTGTAAAGTGGCCTACCACGATATCGCCGACAAAACGATCGATGTTGACGTTGAGCCCAAGCAGATTGGCGATGCCACGCCGGAGTCCGTACCGGTGGTCGGCCACGAGGTCATGACCATGGACCGTCATCAGCATGGCCTGAATATCGACGACCGGATTGATCAGGAGCAGGAGATCGAGGGGACGGGATTGTATCGCCGTCTTCAGTGCGACCCGTGCGGATAGATCGCTGGCCATCACGATCAGAGGCGCGGTGGGCCAGGTATGTTGCACAAATTCCACGACCTTCAGGAGGTCGGCTTGCATGCTCCGTAACGTCGTCTGCTGGAGCTCTCCGTCGCTGAGTCCGACATGGTTGGTGTGGTCGTACCGTAAGACACGGAGCCGGTGGTGTGCGAGGTAGTAGGACAACGTGCTGGCATCCAACGCGGTCTGGCCGTAGCCGGGAGCGATGATGACGACCGGTGTGTTCGGTGCGAGCGACGGGCGTAGATGGTCGTCGGTGATCATGATCGCTTGGCCGCGTGGATTCCGGCATTCTCGCGGAATACTGATGATCGACGGTTGTTGCGAGGGGGCCTCCGGCCCGCCAGGAGACGATAGATGTTGCCGGACGACACGGTTGACTTCCCGCTCTGCATAGGGAGTGAGCCCGTGAAAACGAAGCCCGATCAGAAGGGTGGGGTTGGCGTCCTGGGTCGGAAACTCTTTTGGCGCAGTGGGATCGTGAGCGGCCCAGATGATTTTTGCGGGCAGTGCGGAATCCGGAGCTCCCGGTTCATGGGAGCCAGGGTGATGCGGGGTCTGTACCGAGGCGAAGTGCAGGGTGGCGAGGCCCTGTAAGAGCTCAGGTGCCGCATTGAGATGGAGACAGACCCCGTCGCGGCTGAGATTTGTCGTGAGCGCTCCTAGGCGGTGCGTCTTGCCGGCCTGATCTGTGACATCCAGCCTGACAGGGAGCTGCAAGGCGACCCGGACGGCTTCACGGGGGTTGTAGTCTCCCTGTTCGGTTGCGATCGGCTGATTTGCGAGATCTGGCGTGGCCGATGGTTCTGCCGCAAGCAGCACTTCAAGGGAGAAGGACAACGCCTGCTCCTGAGCCGCTTGGATCAGTGAGCCCAAGACAGCAGCCTCTTCTCGTTTGAGTGCATCGAATTCGATGACAAGATGGGAGACCGGGGTTCCAGAAGAGAGCGTGATGGGCCGCTCTTCCGCCATCCCTTGCAGTTCGAGGATTCCCACCGAAGTTTTCAGTACGACATAGGCATCTTGTGGCGCCACGCTGGGAAAGTCATTGGGGAGCGTGATGCAGGTGCCGCCGAGGCTCAGATTCGTAATGGTGCCGTCCCATGTCGTTGAACCAACGGTAATCGTCGCAGGCAGGGCCGTTGTCGTTCGCGCACTATGCCGTCGTTCTTGTTGCGGTCTTCCTGGGTCGGCTGTCGGAGCAGGTACCGCCGTGCCGCGCGTTGTTTCAGGAACGCGTGGGGCTGAGGCGGCGGCGGTATTCGGCAGCGGGAACTTCTCGAACGGTGGGCGTGAGGTGGTCGGCAGACGGAGGATAATACGAAGGGGGCCCTGCATCGGCGCCGACACATCTAAGATGCCACCGAGTTCGCGGACGAGCTGATAGGTATCGAGGAGATCATTCGATGGAGATGACGGAGCCGTGGATTCCGCTGACCACACCATGTCCGATTCAAGCAGTTCCATCTCGACCTCGTTCGGTGGAGCGAGGGCAAAGAGCGCGGGGGCCTCTGCCGAGATGGAGGTCGACCCGACTGCCCGTGTGATGACGAGGATGCGATGCAGACGGCCGACGGTCAAGAGGTAGGTCTGCGCGTAGTGTAGCAGCTGATGCGCGAGCGTCGCGAGCTGCGTGCGCTCGCCGGCGAGGGGAGGCAGGTGCGATGATAGTTGACGCATGATGCCTGCGCCATCCACGATTGATGGGCCGTTGGACGTGAGCGCATCGTCAAGGACGTCGTTGATCGTATGTCCTAACTCGACGGCATCTCGTTCGTGCAGGGCCTGCGTCAATTGTGCGCCGAGTTTCGTGGCTTCTGCAGCATGACCGACGAGTGTTTCGGCTTGGTCGTTCAGCCGTGCGTCGCGAATGGAGGCAAGAAGCCGTTGGGAGTCGATCAATAGTGACGACAGTGGTTCGTCCAGCTGTTGCGACAGCAAGGTGGCTCGTTGGGCCAGCGCAAGCAGTTCATCGGTACGCTGGAGTTCTTGGCGAAGTTGATGAATCGTGTCGTCTTGTTGTTTGGGTTGGGAGAGGTCTCGAATCAGCCCCACGGTGCCGAGAAATCGGCGGAGGGGGTCGTAGAGCCCTCTGGCATTCACTTCCGCGGTGAGGGTCAGTGTCCGGTTATCCTGTGTGGGCTTTCCTCGAAAGATCAACTCGGCATGGCTGGTGCCGCGCGCCCCGGAACGGCGTTCGTTGAGGCGATACCGGGCGACCGACTCCTGGTCAGGAGCCACGAGGGTGGTATAGGGCAATCCGATGAGTTCATCGGGTGAGTAGCCCAAGAGGGTGACGATGCCAGGACTGACGGTCACAAAACAGCCGCTGGCATCCAATTCATAGACGATGTCGCTGAGTGACTCAATGAGCCGACGATAGCGTTCGTGCGCATGGTCCAGTGCGACTCGCAGGTCGCTTTTCTCGATGGCTTCTTTGGCACAGAAGAGCAGTTCAGTGAGAAAGGCTGGAGAGGACTTTGCGAGGAAAAAATCGATGTCGGCCTTGAGCGCTTGAATCGCGGAGGTTGAGTCAGTGCGGTCGCTCAGTAACAGAATGGCGGTGTACGGCGCACGGCGCTTCATGTCCGCGGAAAGGGAGGTGCGTTCCCCGGCGAGGCATTGTTCGTCGATCAGGATGAGCGTCCATTCCTGTGGCGACGTCCAGGCACGGGCTTCTTCGGCAGAATAGGCGACATCCACGCGGCAGCCGGGAAAGAATCCTCGCAGACTGATGGTGACGAGTTTAATGGACTCAGCATGTTCGCTGACAATCAAGATGGTGATCGGCTCGCTCTGCGGCATCAAGCTGTCCCTATGCGTCTGAGAAACTCGAACAAGTTCAGCCCCAGTGCGATCTCACCACGTCTGTTCATCTCGTGAGTCTGAGACAAACCTGCCCCTGCGTTCCGTCCTGCCATGCATTCGGGGCAGACCTCTGGGAGTGACGATGTGAATAACATAGGCGGAGGTGGGAAACCCAGTCTCCATGCGATGAAATGGCTGTTTCTTTGGTAGGGGGGCGCTTCAGAGTCTTTCTTGGCGAACAAAATTGAACGGAATTTAAAGGGGAGTCGGTGTGGGTGACGGAAGAGAACGTCTCGGTACCCGCCACACTATCGGTGGGCGGGTACCGGAGTATGAGGTGCCGTTATTTGGTGAGGGAAGTGTGGCCTGCTGTCGGGCAGGCGCCAGGGGTCATGTAGAGCAAATAGTTTCCCATCCCATGTTGAGCCTTTTCTTTCTGCAAGGGATGGTGATGGACCATGATCATTTCATAGTCATCAGCCTTGGTGACGGAAAACCCCTGAGGGTCTTTATAGACTTGATGCGGTTGAAACTCGATAAACGTTCCGTCCCGAGTGACGTCGGGAACCGTCCGCAGCAGGGTCTGTTTCTTCGTGATGTTATCCAGTCCGATCATGAGGAGTTCGTCATGCCCATGGGGATAGGCGAATTTGACACAGCCATCCATCCTGAACTTGAGCGGCGCCTTGTGGACCTGGACGCCGGTCGTAATCTCAATCCCTTCATCCGTCTGCTCCGGACCTCGTTGGGAGAATTTGCTGAAACAGACAATGTTGACACCCACCTGGTACACGTCCATTTCTTTGATGGGGGCGCCTTCGGGCGCCATATACATGGTGAAGCTGGCCATCACATCCTTGGTAACCGGGGCGCCATGATAAAAGGCGACAATCGACATGAGGTGATCGTCCTTGGCCAGCTTCACTCCGTAGCCGTCAGGAAAACGCGTCTCGGTCATTTCCAACCCCGCGCCCGCGAAGAACAAGGGCTCGCCTTCGCAGGAGACGCTCGGCTTGCTGTTGTTGAGCATCAGGACGTGGTGGAGAAAGTTCTTGGGGAGGGGCTTGCCTTCTTTGGTGAAGACGGCCGTTTTGTATCCCACCATATACATATCTTTGGGCAGCTGAAAATGATGTTTAGGCATCGACGCCGCGAGGTCTCCATCGTGACCGGTCGGCAGATCGATGGGGCCGAATGTGAGTGTGACGGTATTGGTCCCGTAGGTCACGGTCGTCGTGGTCTGGTGGGACAGGGTCGGGACGGCATGGTGGTCGTGACCGCCGTCTGCAAGGACTGGGGTGACCGAACAGATGACGGCGAACAGTGTGAGCAATGCCTGACGCATAGAGCCTCCCAAGAAAAAGAAATGGTCGCGCGAGCCTATGCGGCAACGTTCGAATGTACGGGTCTGGCGCGTAGATGTCATCTGGTGGCAGGTGGCGGGGTCAGCCGTTTCCAGACATAGGTCCCGCCATGTTCGCGAGGGGGAATGTTCTTTTGTGTGCCGACTCGTGAGTACCACCACACGCCCTTGGCCTGGCGGCCATCCTCTGAGAGCAATACTTCAAAGCCCCCTTCACGATCGTTGCCGGTCTGAACCCAGGTGCCTTGCCACAGTCGGTCCGTATACTTGGTCGTGGTGAAGCGGCCTTCATGCTGGGTATAGGGTCCGTTACCGGCTTTATCCAGCGTGGCTTTGTAGCTCTTGTTGTCTTCGACTTCCAGGATATCCCATTCCCCGCTCAAGTCCGGGACCACCGTTGGGCTGTTCGATGTCGCGCCCGCCCTGGGTGCCGCAGATTTTGGCCGATCGTCGACGGGCATCGCGCCGCTGGCATTGCGAAGGGATTCATGCCAGGAGAGGAGGATCCATTGGCCGTTTCGACGCTCCAGCACACCGGTCTCTCGCAACGGCAGCACGGCTCGTTGCTGGTCCGCACCATGTCCGAGGATACGCACGTAATCCAGCTCCATGGTGTACCAGCCGATATCTCCCTTCGACCAGACTTTGAGCTCGGAGATGGGAAGGTCGAGCGCGGCGACTTTGGCAAACTCTTCCTTGATGTCCCGTTCCAGTTCCGTCCATCCCACGTATTTCCGGCCTCCGATGGTATAGCTGGTGATGTCGGCGTCGTGCGCCATCAGCCTGGACATCCCAGGCAAATCTTTCTCGGCATTGGCACGCACGAGCGCACGGACTGCTGTTTCGAGCGCGGCGTTGTCCGGTGTGGCGCCCACAGCGGCGGGAACCCAGGCGATATTTCCAACGACCATATAGACGATGAGACAAACCAGTACGGACACTCGCATGATGACTCTCCTGTCGGGTTCACAAGGGAAAGGGGAGGGAAGATTGTTTGGCTGGAGGTTGAGGCTACAGGGCCGATAGAAACTTGTCAATGGTTCTGTTCCCGTCGCGGAGGCGGCATGCAGGCTACGACGATGACGGTCATATTATCTATCCCCCCTCGGCTCAGGGCCTGCTCGATCAGGTCGTCACAGGCTCGCTGGGGATCGCCGTTGGCGTGAGAAAGAATCGAGGCGATGGCGGCGTCTTCCAACATTTTGGTGAGTCCGTCGCTGCAGAGCAGGAGTAGATCGGGCGGAGTTATGGGTATCGAAGTGAGCTCCGGTTGCATGTCGAGGCCCATCCCCAAGCCTTTGGTCAGGACATGCCGCTCAGGATGGACGAGCGCCTGGGCTGCATCGATCAGGCCGCGTTGCACCAGTGTCTCGACGAGGGTGTGATCGCGCGTCAACTGCGTGAGTTGTCCCGTCCGGTAGAGATAGGCGCGGCTATCTCCCACATGAGCAATGTGGGCGATCGGCATCGATATCGGTGTGATGGCCAAGGCGACGAACGTCGTGCCCATTCCTTGTAAGGAGGGCTTCGTCCGTATGAGTTCATGGATTTGCCGATTGGCGCTCGTCGCGAGGTCTGACAGAAACTCGGGGGCTGCGTGCGGGTGCTCTGCGATCCAGACCGTTTGTTCGCGTGCCCGCTGGGTAGCCACGGCCACGGCAGTGTCGGCTGCGAGATCTCCAGCCGGATGACTACTCATTCCATCGGCCACGATCCAGACGCCGCAATCATTCAGGAGGGCCAGCGCATCCTGATTCGAGGTGCGAACATGTCCCGTCTCAGTTCGACCGATCCCGATCCATGGCTGGGGTTCTGTCACGGAGCGACCTCGGCAGGCTCGTGGATACGGTTCGGCGGGAATCCCAATGAAGCCGGGCCGAACTTTGCGGCCATCTGGTCGTAGAGGATGGCTGCGAGCGGTTCCAGGTTGATGGTATCGGCCGCATTGTATCGCAGCAACAGATCGCGCGCAGCTGCGCTTCCCGATGTCCATTGGTGCCAGAGGCGAACCGCTTCCCATCCGTCGAGTCCCACCACATCAGTCTCGCGCGCAATGTGCACTTCCTGTTCGATGTGTTTCAGCCCGCCCTGCATGCCGAGACGGCGCGCGGCAAAACAGAGATCGAAGTGCGGTTTTTTGAAATCCAACCGGGGGAACTTGGCCTGCAAATAGGGAATGTCGAACCCGCTGCCGAAGAAGGTGATGAAGAGATCGGTCTGTTCTAGCTCTGCATGCAAGCGGTCTTCTGTGAGCGTTTCTCCACGGACCAGGCTGGTCATCAGTCCGTTACGATAGAGGCCGACGACCGTCACATGCCCTTCACGGGCTGACAACCCTGTCGTTTCGATGTCGAGATAGAGCGTGCGAGGGCGAAACGTGTTGAAGAGGCGCCAATGCTCCCGGCTCTTCAGACAGGTGCCGAAGAAGGGCGCATCACCCGCATCCAGATGTGTTTGCGCCGTGGTGAGTTCTCGGTCGTACCATTCTTTTTTGGCCGAGGAGATACCGGGCAGGGTTGACGATCGTAGGAACGCCCCCCAGTCCATAATGCCTTCCTGCCAGAGACGACGCTCGGAATGGTGGCCGATACCTTTGAGCAGGACGAAGGATGAGGTGAGCATATATTCGCAGGATTGTAGCCTTGATTTCACCGAATAAACAAGCTAAAGTCCGCGTCCTGAGCGGGTTTTCACCTTACAGGCGCCGGGCGGCGCCGATTGGAACACAATGGCTGATTTCCCCAACAAAATTCGCATCACAGTCGGCTCGGTACGGCTCGATGCGGAACTGAAGTCCACGAAGACCGCGTTGGAAGTATACGCCGCCTTGCCGGTTGAGAGTCCGGTCAACACCTGGGGCGAGGAGTTCTATTTCAAACTGGCCGGGGTCAAGGACCATCGAGAAACGGCGACGAACCAAGTGAAAGTCGGCGATGTCGCCTTCTGGGGCGCCGGACAAGTCCTGGCTATTTTCTTTGGACGGACCCCGATGAGTATGGGGCAGGATCCTGTCCCTGCCGACCGGGTCAATGTGATTGGCCGCATTGTCGGCGATGCCTCGGTCTTGCGTAACGTGATGGACCAGCCCAACATCCGGATCGAGAAGATCTAGCAGTATGTTGAAAAAGTCCGCCAGCGTCGTTCTCGGCTCATCGAAATCCTCAACGTACCCCAAGGGTACGCCTCCGGTTTCGACTCACCTGCGGCCTTGCTGGACGACCTTTTTGACCATCCTGCGAGACTGTGTTCCTGTTTTCCTATATGTGCGACTGCCCAAGTTCTCGCGCGCCAACTAAGTTTTACCGTGAGCTTGCTAACCATGAGACTATCTAAAGAACGTGTACGCCACATCTCGGAGTCGGTGGCTGCCCGGCTGCAGCAAGAGGGGCAACTGACGATTGTCGGGGATCGCAAGGCGTTCGTCGAGCAGATCGACCATGCCATTCTCGAGGAATTGTCGGTCGAAGACCGTTTGAACGCCGAAGTACGGCAGATGTTACAAGCCTACGAGCAAGACATCGAGCGTGGGCAAGTGGACTTTCAGCGGATGTTCACCATGGTCAAGACGAAGCTGGCGCGAGAGCGGGGCATCATTTTGTGAGAAGTGATCAGTGAGGAGTGATCGGTGATGAGCAGGCAACGATGACGTACGTAGCACTCGTCACATATCACCATCCACGCGAGGACCGGATATGTTGAGCGAAGAAAAAATCAGCCATCTCTCCCACATCATTCTTCACGCGGTGAAGAAAAGTCCGCTCGTGACGGTAGGGGCTGACGACGGGCGAGTCCTCAAAGAGATCAAGAAGGTGCTGGCAGCCGAGTTGGCGCAAGAGGCAGAGATCGATCGAAAGGTTCGTGCCAAGTTGGCCTCCTATTCCCGCGGGATTGTCGAGGGCAGTGGGGAATGGGACGTGCTCTATCGGAAAACGTTTGAAGAAGAATCGCGGAAACATACGAAGGGGTGAGGTGCCGATGAAATCTGTATCAGCCATGAAATACCTTTCCCTGCTCGGAGTGGTCCTGCTGTTGCTCGGTTCTGTGGCCTGTGCCAAGAGTAAGGCGAAGCCATTGGTTCCGTTGGCACTGGAGACCGGAGTCAAACCGCAAGCCGTGGCCTTGACCGAACAGGGCACCCAGGCCTATCAATCCAGGCAGTTCGACGATGCGAAGAAATACTTTGCCCAAGCGATGGACCTGGCGGCTCAATCTGGTCCCGCGCATTACAATTATGCCCTGGCATTAAATGCCTTAGGCGATACGGAGCAAGCGCGCCAACAGTTTTTAGAGGCGGCGAATCTCGCTCCCGGCGATAAAGTCATCTGGGATTCGCCTGCGCTCCGTCCCTTCGGCAGCCCGGAGGGTCCGAAAGTGCATAAGGAACATCCTACCGGGACCAGCAGGCCCGGCATCGGGAGCGGCCCGCGATAATTTGATTGATGAGAGAGGGAGTGAGCTGCGATGGCGACAGAACTAGCAGTTGGGAAGAAGGCTCCAGCGTTTTCGCTCCCTGATCAATCGGGAGAGTCGGTTAGTTTGAAGGATTTTGCCGGCAAGCAGGTGGTCCTGTACTTTTATCCCAAAGACGATACCCCTGGCTGCACCAAGGAATCGTGCGCCTTTCGCGATGCCATTACGCCGATCAAGAAGGCGGGGGCCGTCGTGCTCGGTCTGAGTTTTGACGGTCAGGTGTCCCACCAGAAGTTCATCAAGAAGTTTACGTTGCCGTTTCCCTTGCTCAGCGACGAGGAGAAAGTCGTGGCGACCGCCTACGGGGTCTATAAAGAAAAGAGCATGTACGGCAAGAAATATATGGGCATCGAGCGCAGCACGTTTGTGATCGATCCGGCTGGTAAGCTGAAGGCGATCTTCCGCAAGGTCAAGGTTGAGGGGCATGTGGATGAGGTGTTGGCAGTCCTGAAGTCCTGATCTTCTGGCAGGATGCTGAAAAATCCCGCCAGCGTCGTTCTCGCATCGCTCAGATCCTCAACGTACCCCTGAGGGTACGCCTCCGGTCTTCACTCGCTGCGGCCTAGCTGACGGGCTTTTTGAGCATCCTGCGTGGTTCCCTCCTATTGTCCTAAATGAGCGGATCATGAGTTTCCATCCTGCCCAACGGTTTTCCCGCAGCTTACCAGAGGACATATGAAGTCTAAGAGCATTTTTACCCGCAAAGTCGGTGTTGTTACCCTTCTCCTCTTCTTGACTGCGACCGCTGGCCTGTTTGCGGCTGAGCCGGTTCCCGGAGTCCTGACGGTTCGCGATAGTCTCACCTCACCAAATCAGCCTGCGACCATTGAGGCCACCTTTACACAGAAGGGTCTCCCGACCGGGATCGGTCTCGGAGGCGAGCCCATCGAGCTGCTCATCGCCGGGAATGTTGTGGCGACCGCGACGACCGGTGGCGATGGGCGTGCGGTCCTGTCCTATACCCCGAAAGCCAAAGGGGCGCTTCCCTTTATCGTGCGCGTCGGAACCACGTCGAGTCTCGCTGGAGTTGAAGCCGGCGCGAACCTCATTGTGTGGGAGCATCGCGGTCCGATGATGGCGGTGGAAATGACGGCTCTCATGGAGGACGCCGTCAGTCGGCGCCCGATGCCAGACGCGGCAGACGAGTTAGAGAAACTTACGCGGTTTTATTACAACGTGCTGTATGTGGTGACGCAGGATACGTCGGTGGCGACATACGACCAGGTGAATGAGCAGGCCAGACAATGGCTCAAGGAACAGAAGTTTCCGGTCGGGTATATTCTCGTGCTGCCGGAAGGCCCTGAGGGGTTCGGCGCGAAGCTGGACGAACTGCATGCGGCTGGCTGGACGACGCTCAAAGTAGGAGTGGGCCGCACAAAGGTGTTTGCCGAAGCGTTTCTGCAGCGGCGGCTCGATGCCGTGCTGGTTGCAGACCTGGGCAAGGGTAAGGCGCCGCGGAAGGCAAAGGTGGTGAAGGAGTGGAAGGACGTGCGGAAGAAGATGTAGCGGGCAACCGGTTGCCCTTCTTGCTCGCGCAACGCGAGGCCTCGGAAGGATAGGAAGGGGAGCAGCCGGACCATTCTTCTTGCTCGCTGAGGCCCCACGATGAAACGGTGGTCCCTCAATGCGCGCAGTGAAGAACGGTCCGGCTGCTCTCCTTGAAGAGTGAGGCTTCAAGCTCTTTTCGAGCGCGAGCAGTAAAGGGCAAACCGGTTACCCTCTTGTCGGGACACCTTCCATTCTGGTGAGAGTTGAATGTGGTAGGCGAGAGAGCCTCTGAAAGCAAAATGGTTAGCAGTCCTTCGCCCCCCCCAATGCGTCTGATACGGACAGACGATTAGAGTCTTGCGTTTTTCCAGGGTCAGTCTAATTACAGTTAGGTTGTGTAAATGCCACGTTCCCTCAGCACAACACAGACAGGCAACGCCCTTGAAAGACGCGTATACGATCTGTTGCAGGCTGAGATAGATGCGGATCGCTTTTGGGCGAAGAAGGAAAATTGCAAGGTTTTCTGGAAAAAGGGCTATCACTCGAAGGACAGGGCTGATGACATCGTGTTTGATGTGTCGGTTGAGGTGTATTTGCCAGGCGCAAGGGAATACTCCCTCCTGGTCCTAGTGGAGTGTAAGAACTATGCGCATGCAGTGCCAGTCAATGACGTCGAGGAGTTTTTCGCAAAGGTTCAGCAGGTTGCGGCTGCCAATGCAAAGTCTGTTGTTGCTAGTACTGCGTCGTTTCAGTCGGGAGCGCGAACGTTCGCAAAATCCAAGGGTATAGGGTTGATCCGTTGTTTCGATGCGAACGAGTTCAAGTGGGAACTGAAACGGTCACCATCTGCTTCTGCGCGCTCAACGCCCGCGGACGAAGCGCGCGATGGGGTTCTGCCCCACTTTTACGGACACCTGATTACGGCTCATAATGAGCCAGGAGGGGTGTCATGGGAGCACGACGGAAGTTTTCAGCTGAGTACAAACGTGAAGCAGTGGCGATGTTGGAGTCCCCGGGGGTGACGGTAC